>NZ_JBCGFB010000121.1:0-18063 GCF_038752175.1 Nocardia sp. No.11
GGTTCCGGCGGCAGCACCGGCGGCACCCCGAGCGCGGGAACGCCCAAGGCCACCACCGCCGTTCCCGGGTCGGCCATGCCTGCCGGGCGCGTCCTGTCCACCGCCCTGGGCAATACGGGCCTGGGCGCCACCACCACCGCGGGCACCAGCGGCTCCGGCTTCATGGGCGGCGGCGGTGCCGCGGGCGCGGGCGGCAAGGGCAACAACGACGAGGAACACGGCCGTACCGTGCAGCCCTACCAGAGCCGCACCGGCAACGACGACCTCACCGGCCCGCTCGGCGAATCCACGCCCGAGGTCATCGGCGCCGTCCACGAGGACGAACGCGACGTCGACGAAGACCGGTTCTAGACACCGGATCTCGGACGAAGACGACCGTGCCCCCGACCCGGAGTCGGGGGCACGGTCGTCGCGCGGTGGCTCAGCGCTTCTCCTTGAAGGAATCCACCAGCTTCTTGTAGAGGTCGGTGAAGCGCTTGCGCGCGGCCTTCTGGTCGTCGTTGAGCCCGTCGGACGCATCGGGGGAGTAGACGACGAGGTGGGTCTCGCCGTCGACATCGTCGGGCATCAGATCGATGATCGTGGTGCCCTTGCCCTCACCGGCCGGGATGCCGAAGTCGATCTCCCGCAGCGCGGTGATCTCCTCGCGCGCGGCCGCGAGCACGTCCTCGGGCACGGTGCCGTCGACCCGCTTGGCCGCGGTCTCGGGCTTGCGGTCCTTGCTCACCGCGTCGGGCGAGTGCACCGCCTTGCCGTCGGCGAAGACCTGCAGCACCGGCCGCAGATCGGTGCGCTGGGACCAGCCGTCGGGAATCGAGGTCACGCTGACCAGGGGTAGCGGCGCGGGCTCGGCCTGGGCGATCGCGCTCGCACCGGGCAGTGCGAGCGCGCAGACGAGCAGTCCGGTCATGGTCAGGCGCATGATTCCCCTCGAAAGACGATGTGGCGGTATCTCGTTGGGGGTCAGCGTAGCCCGGGCGGGTTGTTGAGGTCACCGGCGGAATAGGTGTCGCACGACTTGACCGAGCCGGTCTTGTAGCCGGTGAGGAACCATTTCTGGCGCTGCTCGGACGAGCCGTGCGTCCACGACTCCGGGTTGACCCCGCGCCCGGCCGAGCGCTGGATCCGGTCGTCGCCGACGGCGTTGGCCGCCGAGAGGGCGTCGCGGATGTCGTTGTCCGACAGCGGCTTCAAGAACGGCTGGCTGCTGCCCGGCGCGGGCTGCTTGTCCGCGTAATGGGCCCAGATGCCGGCGTAGCAGTCGGCCTGCAGCTCGGTGCGGACCGCGCCGGACTGGGCGCCCTGCGGGTCGCGCTGGGCGCGGCCGATGTCGCCGAGCTGGTTCTGGATGTGGTGGCCGACCTCGTGGGCCACCACGTACTCCTGGGCCAGTGGTCCGGCGCTGGCGCCGAAACGGTCGGTGAGCTCCTGGAAGAACGCGGTGTCGAAGTAGGCGGTCTGGTCGGCGGGGCAGTAGAAGGGGCCGACGTCACTGGTGGCGTTGCCGCAGCCGGTCGACACCGCGCCGGAGAACAGCACCAGCTTCGGCTCCACGTAGCGCTGACCGGTCTGCCGGGGCAGCTCCTGCGACCACACCCCGTCCAGGCTCTGCGCGGTCGCGACCACCCGGCAGTCGACGTACTTGTTGGCGTCGGCGCCGGTCTTGCAGTGCGCCGGGGTACCCGCGGTGCCCGGCTGGCTCTGCTGGGTGTCCTGCGCGCCGGTGAAGCTGCCGAGTACCGAGCCCGGGTCGCCGCCCAGGAGCAACGTGATCACCAGCAGGATCAGACCGCCCGCGCCGCCACCCACGGCGAGCTTGCCGCCCATGCCGGGGCCGCCGCCGGAGGATGCCCGGCCGGGATCGATCTGCATACCTTCGTTGAAGGTCATCGCGGTACTCGCCTTCGCTCGGATGTCCAGCTGTCCTGCAGCACGATTCACCGCCCCGGACGCGGCTCACGGCGGGCATGCGTCACAAGCTTGACACGACGACCGAGATATCGGTTTCCACTCGGGGATCGTGTCTCACTACGATGGCGGGGAGTCCCCAGGAAGTCTGTCGAAAGGAATACCGTGCTGCGCACCCACTTGGCTGGTTCGCTGCGAAGCGAGCACGCCGGTCAGACCGTCACCCTCACCGGCTGGGTGGCCCGGCGTCGTGACCACGGTGGTGTGACCTTCATCGATCTGCGCGACGCCTCGGGCGTCGCGCAGGTGGTCTTCCGCGAGGGCGAGGCGGCCGAGCAGGCCCACAAGCTCCGCGCGGAGTACTGCGTGCAGGTCACCGGTGTGGTGGAGCAGCGTCCCGACGGCAACGAGAACCCGGAGCTGCCGACCGGGCAGATCGAGGTCGACGTCAAGGAACTGGTCGTGCTCAACGAGAGCGCGCCGCTGCCGTTCCAGCTCGACGAGACCCCCGGCGACGAGGCCCGCCTCAAGTACCGCTACCTCGACCTGCGCCGGGAGGGCCCGGGCCACGCCATCCGGCTGCGCTCCAAGGTCAACGCCGCCGCGCGCGAGGTGCTGGCCCGCCACGAGTTCATCGAGGTGGAGACCCCCACGCTGACCCGCTCGACCCCCGAGGGCGCCCGCGACTTCCTGGTGCCAGCGCGCCTGCAGCCGGGTAGCTTCTACGCCCTGCCGCAGAGCCCGCAGCTGTTCAAGCAGCTGCTCATGGTCGGCGGCATCGAGCGCTACTTCCAGATCGCGCGCTGCTACCGCGACGAGGACTTCCGCGCCGACCGTCAGCCCGAGTTCACCCAGCTCGACATCGAGATGAGCTTCGTGCGCCAGGAGGACGTGATCCTGCTGGCCGAGGACATCCTGGTCGCGCTGTGGAAGCTGGTCGGCCACGACATCACCACCCCGATCCCGCACATGACCTACGCCGAGGCGATGCGCCGCTTCGGTTCGGACAAGCCGGACCTGCGCTTCGGCGTCGAGATCACCGAGCTCACCGACTACTTCAAGGACACCCCGTTCCGGGTGTTCCAGTCCGAGTACGTCGGCGCGGTCGTCATGCCGGGTGGCGCGAGCCAGCCGCGGCGTCAGCTCGACGCCTGGCAGGAGTGGGCCAAGCAGCGCGGCGCCAAGGGGCTGGCCTACATCCTGATCAACGAGGACGGCAGCCTGGGCGGCCCGGTCGCCAAGAACCTGACCGACGCCGAGCGCGACGGGCTGGCCAAGCAGGTCGGTGCCGAGCCGGGCGACTGCGTGTTCTTCGCCGCCGGCACGACCAAGTCGAGCCGGGCGCTGCTGGGTGCCGCGCGCGGCGAGATCGCCCGCAAGTGCGACCTCATCGACCCGAACGCCTGGGCGTTCGTCTGGATCGTCGACGCGCCGATGTTCGAGCCGACCGCCGACGCCACCGCCAGCGGCGATGTGGCGCTGGGCTACTCGGCCTGGACCGCCGTGCACCACGCCTTCACCTCGCCCAAGCCGGAGTCGATCGACACCTTCGACACCGACCCGGGCTCGGCGCTGGCCTACGCCTACGACATCGTCTGCAACGGCAACGAGATCGGTGGCGGTTCGATTCGTATCCACCGCCGCGACGTGCAGGAACGCGTGTTCAAGGTGATGGGCATCGGCCACGACGAGGCGCAGGAGAAGTTCGGCTTCCTGCTCGACGCCTTCGCCTACGGCGCCCCGCCGCACGGCGGCATCGCCTTCGGCTGGGACCGCATCACCGCGCTGCTGGCCGGGGAGGACTCGATCCGCGAGGTGATCGCGTTCCCGAAGACCGGTGGCGGCGTCGACCCGCTCACCGACGCGCCCGCTCCGATCACCGCGCAGCAGCGCAAGGAGGCGGGCATCGACGCCAAGCCGGAGGTCAAGGGCGAGGGCAAGACCGACGCGCCGAAAGCCGCTGCCGCCGAGAAATAGCGGTCACCGACGGTAGCCCGGTACCTTCTGGTCAGTTCCCCGCCGTCACGGCGGCATCGACCAGAAGGGCCACCCGGTGCTGCATCTGCGTGTGATCAGTCCGCCCGAGCAGACCGACGCGCTCGTGCGTGCGCTGGAAGCCGACCCGGGCGTCGCTCATCTCACGGTCGCGCGCGGGATCGCCGTGGCGCCCCACGGTGATCTCGTGCAGGCCGACGTGGCGCGCGAGGCCGCCAACAAGGTCCTCGCCGACGTCAAGGCGCTCGGCATCGAGCAGACCGGCGGTATCACGCTCGGGCCCGTCGAGGCGGTGCTGTCCGCCGCGGCCGACCGGGCGGTGCGGGCCGCGCCCGGTGATCCGAGCGACGCCGTGGTCTGGGAGCAACTGCTCAAAGAGACCCACGAGGAGTCATCGCTCAACGCGACCTTCGTCGCGTTCCTGACCATCGCCTGCCTGCTGGCCTCCATCGGGGTGGCGACGAACTCGCCGGTCACCATCGTCGGCGCGATGGTGGTGGGTCCGGAGTTCGGGCCGCTGGCCGCGCTGTCGGTGGCCCTGGTGCGCCGCAACTGGCGGCTGGCCCGGCGCTCGGTGCTCGCGCTGGCCGTGGCGTTCCCGGTCGCGATGGTGATCACGTTGTTCGCCACCCTGCTGTGGGAGAAGCTCGGCTGGGTGACGACCGAGGGGGTCATCGATGCCCACGACGTGGACTTCATCTACGAGGTCGGGCCGTTCTCGCTGGTCGTGGCCGTGCTCGCGGGCGCGGCGGGCATGCTGTCGCTGGTGACCGCGAAGTCGGCCGCGCTGATCGGGGTGTTCATCTCGGTCACCACCGTGCCGGCCGCCGGTTACGCGGTGGTGGCCGCGACGATCGGGCAGTGGCATCGCGCGTTCGAGTCGGTCGGTCAGCTGGCGGTGAACCTGCTGGGCATCGTCGTGGCCGGCGTGCTGGTGCTCGAGCTGCGTCCCCGTGCCGGCGACGACCTCGGCCCGTTCGAGCGCTTCAAGCGGGCCATCGGGATGAGCACCCCGCTGAGCCACTGACCGCGCGGCTCAGATCCGGGCGACCGGTCCCGCCGTGAGCATCCGGTAGGCGTAGGTCACCGCGATCGCGCACACCGGACCGGCGATGAACAGACCGAGCCCGCATGCCGCCGCGCCGACGACGGTCACCAGGGTGACCGTGAGCGCCACCAGCAGCGCGGCCCAGAGATTGGCCAGCACCAGCTGCGCGCTCGCCTTGATCGCCTCGACCGGACCGTAGTCCTGATCGATCACGAAGTGCATCGAGAACATGCACAGGAAGCCGACGACCAGGCCGGGCAGCAGGCACAGCGAGGCGGCGAGCAGGGTCGCCGCGAACGCCAGCAACGCCGTCAACAAGACATTGCCCGCGTTCACGAATCGGAAGAACGACCCGAAAGCCGGGGGATAGCCGTCCGTTTCGTACAGCGCGCCGCGGATCATCACCGCCTGCAGCAGCCACAGCGCCACCAGCACCACCAGGAACAGGAACAGCACGGTGAACAGCGAGGTGGGGTCGAAGATCTGGACGATCGCGAGGAACGACAGGTAGATGAGCACGCCGACCGCGGTGACCCCGAGCCACGGGCCCGGATTGGCGCGGAAACGCTCCCAGCCGTAGCTCAGCGAGCGGCCGACATCGAGGGCTTGTGCTCCCGAATGGTAGTAACCCGGCGTCTGCCCGCCGCCGGGGGCCGACACGCCGGGTGCGGGTGCGGCGGCGTATCCCGGGTTGTCCGGCTTCGCCTGGGGTGTGGGGTATCCGGGCCCGGTGCCCGCCGGACCGTACTGCTGTGCGGATCGCGGTGGTCCGGCAATCGGCGGCGCCGGCTCGAGCGGCTCCTCGCCGTACTGCGCGGCGCCGGGACCCTCGAATTGCGGATAGCCTGCGCCACCGGCCATTCCATGCCTGCTCGGCCCCGGTCCGGCGGCACCCGCCCGACCCGGCGCCTCGTGTCTGCCCGTGCCCTCGGCGAACTGTCCGCCACCTCCGGGAACCGGGGGCCCACCGGGTGAATCGCTCGATGCGGCGTACGGCGTGTCGGTCACTGTGGTAGACCTTTCGACTCAACCGGTTTGCGGTGTGGCGCACTGCAGTTGACGATGAGAAAACCCGACGACAGTCGGGTGTGTCAAGCGAACAGTGACACTCGCGCAACTACGGTGCCAACACGCCGAGCGACGCGGAAAGGTTGTGTAACCGCTCGCTAGAAGTGACCAGGTACGAGTAGCTTGAGAGGCGATGACCGCACTATTGGCCGAACGCGCCGCCGACGTCGTGTCCGCAGCACAACAGTTGCTCACAAAGCGAATGGGTGCTCCGGTGAAGCTGAGTGATCCGATGGAGCTCAGTGGCAGTGGTAGGACGACAGTCCTACGCGTGCGTGTTGCGGAGAACGCTTTTTCGTTGCCGCGCACGCTGATCGTGAAGCAGGTGCGCGGTTCCGCACAGGACCGCCGCACCGGTGGCATGGCGCCCGGAGTCGCCAGCATCGATGCGGCATTCCTCCGTGAGGCGGTGTCCTATCAGTTCACCACCGCGCTCAGCCGCGAACAGCGCCCCGGCGCCTACCTGATCGCGCACAGCGTGCCCGACCGGTTGCTGGTGCTCTCCGATCTGGGCGACAACGCGCTGCTCACCTCCGTGCTGCAGACCCGCGCCGAGCCGGGCACCCGCAACGCGCTGATGGCCTTCGCGCAGGCGCTGGGCCGGATGCACGCGGCGACCGTGGGCCGCGAGCCCGACTTCGTGGCGCTGATGCGCCGGGTCGACTCGGTGCATCGCGTCGACGGGATCGCCCAGCAGGCCCAGGCCGCGATCGCCGATGTGCCGGGGCTGCTCGAGGCCGAACTCGGCATCGAGGTGCCGGGCGAGATCGCCGAGCGGATCGTGCACGGCAATCGCCTGTTCACCGGCGGCCGGTACCGCGCGTTCAGCCCGTCGGATCTGTGCCCCGACAACGTCATCATGAACGACGAGGGCGCCCGCTTCCTCGACTACGAGTGGGGCGGTTTCCGCGACGCCACCCTCGACATCGCCTACGCGCTCGTGTCCTTCCCGGGCTGCCTCTGCGATTTCGAGCTCTCGCGCAGCCGCGCCAGGGAGATGGTCGAGGCCTGGCGGTCGGCCGTGGTCGGGGTGTGGCCGTCGCTGGCCGACGACACCGTGCTCGCCGAGCGGATCCTCGAGGCCCGCCTGATCTGGGTGTGGCTGTCGACGTACTGGTTCCTGCCCGCCGATCACACCCGCATCGCCACCGCCCGCGAACACGGTCTGTCCGTGCCGCGTTCGGAGGCGCTGATCAACCGCTGGTCGGCGCTGGCCGAGGACGCGCGCGTCACCGGCGACGACGCGGTCGGTGACTTCGCCGAGCAGGTGTCGGCGATGCTGGAAGAGCGCTGGTCGGAGTAGCCGCGCGGCGCAGGCTCCCCACGTCCCGGTCCGACGGGAGTACCGTCGGCGAGGGTCCGAGGAGTTGGGAGCAGTAGTGCCGAAACCGGTTACCGTCACCGTCGTCCGCAAGCTGTGGTTGACCCCGCACCTGGTGCGCGTGGTCGGCACCGCCGACGGATTCACACCGAGTGTCTTCACCGACGCCTATGTGAAGCTGATCTTCGCCCCGCCCGGCGTCGAGTATCCCGAGCCGTTCGATCTCGACACCGTGCGCGCCACACTCGGCCCGGAGAGTCAGCCGGTGCTGCGCACCTACACCGTCCGCTCCTACGTTCCCGAGCGGCACGAGATCAGCATCGACTTCGTGGTGCACGGCGACGAGGGCATCGCGGGTCCGTGGGCGCGCTCGGTCGAGCCGGGCGCGCGGTTCCGATTGACCGGACCCGGTGGCGCGTTCGCGCCCGATCCGGCGGCCGACTGGTACTTGTTCGCCGGTGACGAGTCGGCCTTGCCCGCCATCGCGGCCGCGGTCGAGGCGCTGCCCGCCGGCGCGCCCGCGCAGGTGTTCGTCGAGGTGGGCGGCCCGGAGGACGAGATCGAACTCTGCTCTCCCGGCGACCTGCGCCTGCACTGGGTGCATCGCGGTGTGTCCTCGGACCGGATTCCCGACGATCTCGCCGGGGAGCACGCTCCGCTGGTGGCGGCGGTCCGTGCGGCCGAGTGGCTGCCCGGCCAGGTGCAGGCGTTCGTGCACGGCGAGGCCGAGGCCGTCATGCGGCAGCTGCGCCCCTACCTGCGCAAGGAACGCGGCGTCGCGCCGAAATGGCTGTCCGTCTCCGGGTATTGGCGGCGCGGTCGCACCGAGGAAGGCTTCCGCGAGTGGAAGCGCGCGCTGGCCGCCGAAGGCGCCTGATCGGCGCGCCGCACCTGCGGAACCGGCGGTGGGGTTGCCCGCGTCGTGGCGCCCGGCCGAGACAGCAGGGCGCCGCAGCTCCGCGGCGGGTCGGCCCGCGCTCAGGTGATCAGCGCTGCCAGCTTGCTCCGAAGATGCGCCCGCTCGACCGTGTTATCGGTGAGCAGCAGCGCTGCCTCGTAGGCGGCGACCGCCTCGTCGACCCGGCCCACCTCGGCCAGGAACGCCGCCCGGGCCGCATCGAGATAGCCGTAGGTCGCCAGGGCGGGTTCCACGCCGAGCGGCCGCAGCAGCGCGAGCGCCCGCTCCGGATCGCCGCCGAGGCCGACCGCGATCGCGTGGTTGAGCTGGGCGACCGGTGACGGCCACACCCGCAGGAGCAGCCGGTACAGTCCGATGATCTCGGGCCAGTCCGTCTCGGCCCAGCTGGGTGCCTCGTCGTGGACGGCGGCGATCGCGGCTTGCAGCGTGTACGGATCCAGGTGCGGCAGCGCCTGTTTCACCAGGGCGATGCCCTCGGCGATCGCCGCGCGGTCCCAGCGGGCGCGATCCTGGTGCTCGAGGGTGCGCAGCTCGCCCGCCGCGTCCACCCGCGCGGCCCGGCGCGCGTCGGTCAGCAGGATCAACGCCAGCAGCCCGGTGGCCGACGGGTCGTCGGGGACCAGCGCGCGCATCATCCGCGCGAGCTGGAGTGCGCGCTCGACGAGATCGGCGCGGACCAGCTGCTCGCCCGCCGGTGCGGTGTGGCCGGTGGTGAACAGCAGATGGATGACCGCGCAGATCGCATCGAGGCGCTGGGGCAGCTCGCGCACCGACGGCACCCGGTACGGGATCGCCGCCACCGCGATCTTGCGCTTGGCCCTGGTGATCCGCGCGGCCATGGTCGACTCGCTGACCAGGAACGCCCGCGCCACCTCGGCGGTGGTCACGCCGCAGACCAGCCGCAGTGTCAACGCGATCTGGGCCTCGGGCGCCAGCGCCGGGTGACAGCAGGTGCTGATCAGGCGCAGCCGATCGTCGGGGATCGCGGGGTCGTCCAGTTCGGCCAGGGCGAGGTCGGCGGTGTCGTCGACCTGCTCGTCGACGACGAGGCGGGGCAGCGCCCGCCGGAACGTGCTGTCGCGGCGCAGCAGATCGAGACCGCGGCGCCGGGCGACCGTCGTCAGCCAGGCGCCGGGCTTGGCCGGGACACCATCGGTGGCCCACGCGGTGAGCGCCGTCGCGTAGGCGTCCTGCACACACTCCTCGGCCAGGTCGAAATCGCGGACCAGCCGCACCGTCGCGGCGAGCACGAAGGCCCACTCGCGACGGTGCGCCTGCTCGACGGCCGCGGCCGCCGTCGTGGTCACGGCTGCGGGAAGACCTTGATCGGGCGGACCTCGACGCCGCCCTCCGGCGCGGGCACCTGCGCGGCGATCGCGATCGCGGCGTCCAGGTCGGGGGCCTCCAGCAGGTAGTAGCCGCCGAGGGCTTCCTTGGCTTCCGCGAACGGCCCGTCGGTGATGACGACCTCGCCGTCGGCGGTGTGACGGATCGAGGTGGCGGTGCCGGTGGGCTGCAGGGCCTGGCCGCCGAGGTTGGCGTCACCGGCGAGCTGCTGGAAGGTGCGGTGGGCGGCGAGCATGTCGTCGAGTTCGGTGGGGGACAGGGCGGCGTAGGCGGCTTCGTCGCCGTAGATCAGGACCAGATACTGGCTCATGACGGTGCTCCTTCGGATGAGGGCTGCCCGCTCGTCGGGTAGCCGTACTCACCCGACGAGCGGCAGCGGCCGCGATCGACAGCCTCACCGAAGATTCTGCGCCGATTTCCTCCAGGCGTGACCGCCCTCAGGCCACCGGGTTCGGCCGCGGTTCCACCCGGCCGCCCGCGGGCACGGCGAACGAGGCGCCGTGGCGCACACCGGTCGCCGGGTCGGTGACGTCGAGAACGTAGAACCAGTCCATCTGGGTCTGGGTGGGCGTCACCTCGAGCACGCCGAAGCCGTGCGAGTCGAGTTCGGTGTAGCGCAGGTGATGGTTGGCCGCCTTGATGGCCTCCTCGGCCGCCACCGACGCGGTGCGGGCGGGCACCTTCAGCAGGTCGCCGACGCTGGAGGAGGTGACCGAGGGGATGACGAACTCCGCGCCCACCGTCGGTCCGCCCGGGTAGTTCGCGGCATCCAGCGGCAGGTCGGCGGCCCAGGAGGTGTGGATGTCACCGGTCAGGAAGACGACATCGGCCACGTTGTCCTCGGCGATGGTCCGGAACAGGGTGCGCCGGTCGGCGGTGTAGCCGTCCCACTGGTCCCCGTTGACGGTCAGGCCGCCCTGGGGCACGCCGATCGCCTCGGTGATCGCCTGGGTGGTGGCGGGCTCGAGCGGCGGGAACACCAGCGGCGCGATCATCACCGAGTTGCCGATCAGCTTCCAGCGGGCGGGTGAGGAGCTCAGACCCGCGGTCAGCCAGTCCATCTGGGCGCGGCCGGTGATGGTGCGCGCCGGATCGTCGGCCTGGCGCCAGCCCGCGCCGGGACCTGCCTCGTGGTCGCGGTAGCTGCGCA
Source organism: Nocardia sp. No.11 (assembly GCF_038752175.1). Taxonomy (NCBI): domain Bacteria; kingdom Bacillati; phylum Actinomycetota; class Actinomycetes; order Mycobacteriales; family Nocardiaceae; genus Nocardia; species Nocardia sp. No.11. The sequence goes on from NZ_JBCGFB010000121.1 coordinate 10,757, forward strand.
GGTCCAGCATCGACAGTTCGGCCAGCGTGCCGAAGCGCAGGCGGCGATAGATCTGCACCTCGGTGCCGGTGCGAGCGGCGCGCACCGGCATCCACTCCAGGTAGGCCTGCGCGGAGGCGGCCCGGCGGGCGCTCCACGGACCGTGCACGGCGGGGTCGTGGTTCTCGGAGCCCTCGCGCCAGGAGTTGTCGGCCGACTCGTGGTCGTCCCAGGTGCAGATGAACGGCACCGACGCGTGCAGGGCCAGCAGGTCGGGGTCGGTCTTGTACTGGCCGTGCCGGGTCCGGTAGTCGGCCAGGCTGACGATCTCGTTCGCCGGCTCGTGTCCACGCACCGCGCCGTTGCGGCCGGTGTACTTGCCGCGGGCGTATTCGTAGATGTAGTCGCCCAGGTGCACCACCGCGTCCAGATCGGTGCGGGCGGCCAGATGCCGGTAGGACCCGAACCAGCCGGCTTCCCAGTTCGAGCAGGAGACCAGGCCGAGGCGCAGGCGGTCGACCTCGCTGTCGGTCGCGGGCGCGGTGCGGGTGCGCCCGACCGGCGAGGTCTCGCCGAGAGCGGTGAAGCGGTAGTAGTAGTCGGTGGCCGGCGCCAGGCCGGTCGCGTCGACCTTGACGGTGTGATCGGCGTCGGCGGTCGCGGTCACGGTGCCGGAGGCGGCGATCCCGGCGAAGGACTCGTTCGCGGAGATCTCCCAGCGCACCGTCGCGGGGGCGCCGAGGCCGGAGCCGGGAACCGCGTCCTCGGCCACGCTGACCCGGGTCCACAGGATCACCGCGCCGGGCAGCGGGTCACCGGAGGCGACACCGTGGCGGAACACCGCGCCCGCCGCGTGCGCCGTCGCGGTGCTCGCGAACACCGCCGCGGCCGCCGCCGTCCCGCCTTTGAACAGGGTGCGCCGGGCGAACTGCCCTGTCGCGGAGGTGATGACGCCGTTGTTTTCGACCACGAGGAGCGATCTCATCCCACCGACGGGGTGACGCGCAAGTCCTGTTCGTAAAGTTGGTCAATCGTTCAATTTTGTGTCGGGTCACCTGCGCCGTCCCGGACCTGTCCGACCGCCTCGGTACCCTGCTGGACGTGAGCGAGAGCCTGTTCGACGTGCCCGGAGAACCCGCCGCGCCCGAGCACGGTCTCGACGCGGTGATCCGGCGCGATTCCGGTGCGCCGCTGGCCGTCCGGATGCGGCCGCGGTCGCTCGATGAGGTGATCGGTCAGCAGCACCTGCTCGGGCCGGGATCGCCGCTGCGCCGCCTGGTCGAGGGCTCCGGGGCGGCGTCGGTGCTGCTCTACGGCCCGCCGGGCACCGGCAAGACCACCCTGGCCTCACTGCTGTCGCAGGCCACCGGGCGCCGTTTCGAGGCGCTGTCGGCCCTGTCGGCGGGCGTCAAGGAGGTCCGCGCCGTCATCGACGTCGCGCGGCGCAGGCTGACCGTGGGTGAACAGACCGTCCTGTTCATCGACGAGGTGCACCGCTTCTCCAAGACCCAGCAGGACGCGCTGCTGGCGGCGGTGGAGAACCGGATCGTGCTGCTCGTCGGCGCGACCACCGAGAACCCGTCGTTCTCGGTGGTGTCGCCGCTGCTGTCGCGCTCGCTGGTGTTGCAACTGCAGTCGCTCACGCCCGACGACATCCGCCAGGTCCTCGACCGCGCGATCACCGACCCGCGCGGGCTCGATGGGCAGTACACCGTCGCCGAGGACGCGCTCGACCACATCGTCCGGATCGCCGGCGGTGACGCGCGCCGCGCGCTGACCGCCCTGGAGGCCTCGGCCGAGTCCTCGCTCGACGGCGTCGTCGATGTGGCACTGGTCGAGGCCAGCGTCGACAAGGCCGCCGTCCGCTACGACCGGGCGGGCGATCAGCACTACGACGTGATCAGCGCGTTCATCAAGTCCATCCGCGGTTCCGATGTCGACGCCGCCCTGCACTACCTGGCGCGCATGCTCACCGCGGGTGAGGACCCCCGCTTCATCGCCCGCCGGCTGATGATCCATGCCAGCGAGGACATCGGCATGGCCGATCCGATGGCCCTGCAGACCGCCACCGCCGCCGCCCAGGTGGTGCAGCTGGTCGGCCTGCCCGAGGCCAAGCTGGCCCTGGCCCAGGCCACCATCCACCTCGCCACCGCGCCCAAGTCCGGCGCGGTGACCTCGGCGCTGGGCGCGGCCATGGCCGACATCGCCGCGGGCAAGGCGGGCGCGGTGCCCCCGCACCTGCGCGACGGCCACTACGCCGGCGCGGCCGCGCTGGGCAACGCCCAGGGCTACAAGTTCCCGCACGACGCCCGTGACGGCGTGCTCGCCCAGCAGTACCCACCCGACGACCTGGTCGGCACCGACTACTACGCGCCCACCGACCACGGCTTCGAACGCGAAGTGGGCCCCCGCGTCGCCAAACTGCGCCGCATCGTCCGGGGGACCTAGCCCGGCCGCGTCGTCGACAGCGAGCGGCGCCGATCCGCCGATGGACGAGTATCCGGCCGGATCGTGTCGACGGTGAACGGCGCGGTCCGCCGGCAGGCGAAGTGCCCGTGCGGCGGGCTCCGGCGGATCAGTCGACGGCGAACGGCGCCGACCCACCGACCGACCAGATCCGGCGCAGCCTGCCCCCGACGGCCTCCATCATGTCGATGCCGCCGTGCTCGGGTTCCCCGGATCGCTCGGAATGCCAGCGGACCGCGAAGGTGCCGGAACCTTCGGCATCGAGCGTGCCGGTCGCGGCCGAGTCGACGACGAAGCGCACGTCCGGCCGCTGTGCCCGGAATACGGTGACGAAGGCGGTCACGTCGGCGGGACCGCGCAACCCGTCGGTGGCCTCGCGGGTGGTGGCGGCGAAACGGAGCTGGAAGTCGTCGGTGAGCAGCGCCCGGGCGAGATCGGGGTCGGTGTTCCAGAGTGCGGTCCAGCGGGCGGCGAGCTGGTCGACGACGGTCGGTGCGGTGGTGGTCATGGGTTGCTCCCCGGTGAGGTGGCCGCCCCGGTGACGGCCCGCGCTGTCCAGGATTCAGTCCGTCCGCGACAACGGTGTGTCGGTGATCGGGGTCACATCGATCAGTCGCCCGTCGCCGGTCGGGATGGTCGACAGGTCGATGCCCCGGTCCATCGCCACGTCGTCGAGCACCTGCGCGCGCACCACGCGATCGAGCCGGAATCCGCGCAGTCCCGACCGCATCCGGCACCAGGCGTAGAGGAACCAGTGCTCGCGGCCCGCCACGAACGCGAGCGGCTCGACCTCGCGCTCGGTGGGCGCGCCCAGCCGATCCAGGTACTCGATCCGCAGCACCCGCCCGCCGAGGAGGGCGTCCAGGATCGCGGGCGACAGGACGGGTGCGGGCGCGACCGGGAAGAACCGCACCCGCTCTACCAGCGTCGTGGCCCGCAGCCGGTCCTGCTCGGGCAGCACCGCCACCACCTTGTGCACCGCCGACAGCGCGGCCGCCGCGAACGGTGTCCCGGCCAGCCGGGGGAGCGCGACGGCCAGCGCGGTCGCCTCCGCCGCGGTCAGGCTGACCGGCGCGAGCGTGCGGTGCCGGTCGAGGGCGTAGCCGCCGGCGCGGCCCGGCACGGTCCGGATCGGCAGCCCCGACTGTTGCAGCGCGGCGAGATCGCGCTCGATCGTGCGGGTCGACACCTCGAAGCGGGCGGCCAGCTGACGTGCGGTGCGCGGCCGCGGACTGTAGGCGCGCAGCTCTTCGGCGAGGGCGTAGAGCCGCTCGGTCTTGGTCACGTTCGGATTGTCGCCGAGACCACCGACTCCGGCGCAAAACCGGTGGATTGCAGGCGGTAAGCTGGACAGCTGTGCAGACCCACGAGATTAGACGGCGTTTCCTGGACCATTTCGTCCGTGCCGGACACACCGAGGTGCCCAGCGCCTCGCTGATCCTGGCCGACCCCAACCTGCTGTTCGTCAACGCAGGCATGGTCCAGTTCGTGCCGTATTTCCTCGGTCAGCAGACCCCGCCGTACGCCACCGCGACCAGCGTGCAGAAGTGCGTGCGCACCCTCGACATCGAGAACGTCGGCATCACCACCCGCCACAACACCTTCTTCCAGATGGCGGGCAACTTCAGCTTCGGTGACTACTTCAAGCGCGAGGCCATCACCCTGGCCTGGACACTGCTCACCAGCAGCGTCGAGGACGGCGGCTACGGCTTCGATCCCGAGCGCCTGTGGGTGACGGTCTACCTCGACGACGACGAGGCCGAGCGGATGTGGCTCGAGATGGGCGTACCCGCCGACCGCATCCAGCGCCGCGGTATGGCCGACAACTACTGGTCGATGGGCATTCCGGGCCCGTGTGGTCCGTGCTCGGAGATCTACTACGACCGCGGCCCCGAGTACGGCGTCGAGGGCGGCCCCGAGGCCGACGAGGACCGCTACATCGAGATCTGGAATCTCGTGTTCATGCAGAACGAGCGCGGTGCCGGCATCGGCAAGGACAACTTCGAGATCCTCGGCCCGCTGCCCAAGCAGAACATCGACACCGGCATGGGCGTGGAGCGCGTGGCGTTCCTGCTCCAGGGCGTGGACAACGTCTACGAGACCGACCTGATGCGTCCCATCATCGACAAGGCCGAGCAGCTCACGGGCCGGTCCTACGGTGTCGAGCACACCGACGACGTGCGCTTCCGCGTCATCGCCGACCACGCCCGCACCGCCGCGATGCTCATCGCCGACGGCGTGAACCCCGGCAACGACGGCCGCGGCTACGTGCTGCGCCGGCTGCTGCGCCGCATCGTGCGCTCGGCCCGCCTGCTCGGCGCCGAGAAGCCGGTGATGGGCGAGCTGATGAAGATCGTCTCCGAGCTGATGTCGCCGTCCTACCCGGAGCTGGCCACCGATTTCTCCCGCATCGAGACCGTCGCGGTGGGCGAGGAGACGGCCTTCCTGAAGACCCTGAACACCGGCGAGACCCTCTTCGACAACGCCGCCACCGCGGTGAAGTCCAAGGGCGGCAAGCAGATCACCGGTTCGGACGCCTTCGCGCTGCACGACACCTACGGCTTCCCGATCGACCTCACCCTCGAGATGGCCGCCGAGGCGGGTCTGTCGGTGGACGAGGAGGGCTTCCGCTCGCTCATGGCCGAGCAGCGCAAGCGCGCCAAGGACGACGCCCAGGCTCGCAAGCACGCGCACGCCGACCTGACCGTCTACAAGGAACTGGTCGACCGCGGCGCCACCGAGTTCACCGGCTTCGACGAGCTCACCTCCGAGGCCAACGTGCTGGCCCTGATCGCCGACGGCGTGCGGGTGCCCGTCGCCCAGGCCGGGTCCGACGTCGAGGTCATCCTCGACCGCAGCCCGATGTACGCCGAGTCGGGTGGTCAGATCGCCGACCGTGGCACCATCACCGCCTCGGGCCTGAAGCTGCGCATCAACGACGTGCAGAAGATCGCCAAGAAGCTGTGGGTGCACAAGGCCACCGTCGAGCAGGGGCAGATCACCGAGGGCGATGTCGTGCTCGCGCAGGCCGATCCGGCCTGGCGCCGGGGCGCTACCCAGGGCCACTCCGGCACACACATGGTGCACGCCGCGCTGCGGCAGGTGCTCGGCCCCAACGCCGTGCAGGCCGGTTCGCTGAACAAGCCCGGCTACCTGCGGTTCGACTTCAACTGGCAGGGTGCGCTGTCGGAGCAGCAGAAGGCCGACATCGAGGCCGTCTCCAACGATGCCGTCGGCGCCGACTTCCCGGTGAACACTTTCGTCACCGACCTGCCCAAGGCCAAGGAGATGGGCGCGATGGCCCTCTTCGGCGAGAACTACGGCGACGAGGTGCGCGTCGTGGAGATCGGCGGCCCGTTCTCGATGGAGCTGTGCGGTGGTACGCACGTCGAGCACTCCTCGCAGATCGGCCCGATCACGGTGCTGGGCGAGTCCTCGGTCGGTTCCGGCGTGCGTCGCGTCGAGGCGTTCGTCGGCCTGGATTCCTACAAGTACCTGGCCAAGGAGCGCGCGCTGCTGGCCGGTGTCGCGTCCGCGCTGAAGGTGCCGTCGGACGAGGTGCCCGGTCGGGTCGAGCAGCTCGTGGAGCGGCTCAAGGTGGCGGAGAAGGAGCTCGAGCGCACCAAGGTCGCCGCGGTGCTGTCCTCGGCGGGCACCTTCGTCGAGCAGGCCGAGCGGGTCGGCTCGGTGTTGCTGGTCGCCGCCGCCGCGCCCGAGGGCGTCGCCGCGGGCGACCTGCGCACCCTGGCCACCGATATCCGCGGCCGGTTCGGCAGCGAGGCCGCGGTGGTCGTGCTGCTCGGCAACACCGACGGCAAGGCACCGTTCGTGGTGTCGGTCAACAAGGCCGCCCAGGATCTGGGCTTCAAGGCGGGCGACCTGGTGGCCAGCTTCGGCCCGAGCATCGCCGGTCGCGGCGGCGGCAAGCCGGAGATGGCGCAGGGCTCCGGTTCGGATCCGTCGGGTATCCCGGCCGGTCTGGCCGCGGTCCGTGCCCGGGTGGCCGAACTCGCCGGCTGATGCCACCCACCGCAGGTCCAGCCGAACAGGAACCGGCCGACCGACCGGATCCGGCGACCGACCCCGGTAGGGGCCGCCGGATCGCGATCGATGTCGGCAGCGTCCGGATCGGGGTCGCCTCGAGCGACCCCGACGGAATTCTCGCGACCCCGGTGGAGACCGTGCCGCGCGCCAAGCCGTCGAAGTCCGGCGGGCGCGCGGCGGGTCCGCCCGCCGACATCTCGAGAATTGCCGATATTGTGCGGGAGTACGAAGCCGTCGAGGTGATCATCGGGCTGCCCCGCACCTTGCGCGGTGAAAACGGCACGGCGGCGGGTATCGCACGTCGGTTTGCCCGGGAGTTGCGCCGGGTGATCGACCCGATTCCGATACGCCTTTCCGACGAACGTTTGACTACGGTGTCTGCTGCACGTGCGCTGCGCGACAGCGGAGTTCGCGCACGTGGCCAGCGGCAGGTGATCGATCAGGCGGCAGCCGTGTCGATTCTGCAAGGATGGTTGGACGAGCGGAGTTCGGTGTTGAAGGACGCAGCAGACGCGAGCGTGGTCGGAGACGATGCATGACCGACCGATGGGCCAGGGCCGAGGAACGCTACCGGGCGCGGGAAGCTGATCGGCGCTATCCCCGCCGCGACGACTGGGGCCTGGACGCCCGCGAGGCGCGCGAGGAGCCGCAGCCGGCCGGTCCGCCCGGCTGGGACGACGATGACGACACCAACGTCATTCCGCGCTACGAGGACGAGCTCTACGACGCCGAGCCCGAACCCGAGCCCGAGCCCGTGGCTCCGCCGCGCCGGGTCGGCCAGCGGGCCGCTCCGGTAGGCCGCGGCGCGGGCGGACGCA
>NZ_JBCGFB010000122.1:0-2292 GCF_038752175.1 Nocardia sp. No.11
CCGCGCCCGATGCCGCAGCGCGAGCAGGTCAGGCACGCGCCGACCCAGCGCCCGGTCCCCCACCACGACGCCGTCCCGCCCCGGCGGCGCACCCCGCCGCCCGCGGATGCCGGCGGACAGGTCCAGCCGCCACGACGACGCCGCAAGCGTCATCCGTTCCGGTGGTTCACGGTGATCGTCGTGCTGCTGATCGCGGGCCTGATCGCCGCGGTGATCCACCTGGACAACTCGCTGACCCGCATCACCGCGCTCGCCTCCTACAGCGACCGGATCGGCGATACGCCCGGCACGAACTGGCTGCTGGTCGGTTCCGACGGCCGCGGCGACCTGTCGACCGAGCAGGAGCAGGAACTGGCGACCGGCGGCGACACCGGCCCGGAACGCACCGACACCATCATGCTGGTGCACATCCCGTCGTCCGGGCCGACCACGATGGTCAGCCTCCCGCGCGACTCCTACGTCAGCATTCCCGGCCACGGCAAGGACAAGCTGAACGCCTCGTTCGCCTTCGGCGGCGCGCCGCTGCTGGTGCAGACGGTGGAGGAGGCCACCGGGGTGCGGATCGACCACTACGCCCAGATCGGCTTCGGCGGCTTCGCCGGCGTCGTCGACGCGCTCGGCGGCATCGAGATCTGCCTGGACGAGCCGATCGCCGACCCGCTGGCCGGGCTCGATCTGCCCGCGGGCTGCCAGGAGCTGAGCGGGCCAGAGGCACTGGGCTTCGTGCGCACCAGGGCGACCCCGCGCGCGGACGTCGACCGGATGAACCACCAGCGGATGTTCATGTCGGCGCTGCTGAAGAAGGCGACCAGCATGGGCACCCTCGCCAATCCGTTCGCGCTGTGGCCGATGGCCACCGGGGTGGCCGGCTCGCTGAAAGTCGATGACGGCGACCACATCTGGAACCTGGCCGCGCTGGGCTGGGCGATGCGTGGTGACACCGTCACCACCAGCGTCCCGATCGGCGGATTCGACGACACCGACGTCGGCAACGTGCTGCTGTGGGACAAGTCGAAGGCGAGCGGTTTCTTCGACGCCCTGGCCAAGGATCAACAGATTCCCGAGGACCTGCTGACGCGGTAACGTCGTGGTATGGCCGAGGATCGTTCGTTCACCGAGCTGCTGCGGGACCAGATCCGGCACGGGCTGACCACCGCACAGCAGTATCTGGCCGCCGCCGTGTACTTCGACGCGCAGCGACTACCGCAACTGGCCGCGCAGACCTACGCCCGCTCGGCCGAGAACCGGGGCCACGCGATGCGGATGGTCCAGTATCTGCTCGACCGCGATGTCGCGGTGACGATCGGCGGGCTCGACGAGCTGCGCTCGGAGTTCGATTCGCCGCGCGCCGCGATCGCCTTCCTGCTCGACCGGGAACGGACAGCCACCGCGCAGATCAGCGCGCTGGCCGGCGCCGCTCGTGCGGCGCAGGATTTCCTCGGCGAACAATTCGTGCAGTGGTTCCTGAAAGAACAGGTCGCCGACGTCGCGGAGATGAGCACGCTGCTCACCGTGCTGGACCGGCAGGACAATCTGTTCGACGTGGAGGAATTCATCCGGCGCGAGCTGGCAGGCGTTGTCCCGGTGGACAACACGGCGCCCAGAATGGCGGGCACAGGGAAGCTTCAGTAAGGGAATACTTGGTTAGGAAATACTTCCCTCAATAAGGTTGCACTTGGATGACAACCCACTTTGACCAGGTCTAATGTTGCGGCCATGTCGATTCATCCGGAACCCCCGCGCAGCAAATTCCACAGCCTGCTCCAAGACCAGATCCGGCATGAGTTCAACGCCGAACATCAGTACATCGCCATTGCGGTGTGGTTCGACAACAACGACCTCCCGCAGCTGGCCAAGCGCTTCTACGCCCAGTCCGTCGAAGAACGAAATCACGCGATGATGATCGTGCAGTATTTCCTCGACCGGGACATCAGCGTGGAGATCGCGGGCATCGACGCCGCGAAGTCGAACTTCGAGACCGCCCGCGAGCCGATCGAACTGGCCCTGGCCCAGGAGAAGACGGTCACCGACCAGATCATCCGGCTGGCCAGCACGGCCCGCGAAGAGGGCGATTACCTCGGCGAGCAGTTCATGCAGTGGTTCCTGAAGGAACAGGTCGAAGAAGTCGCGCACATGACGACGCTGCTCAATATCGCCGATCGCGCCGGGTCGAACCTGTTCGATCTCGAGGCGTTCATGTGGCGCGAGCTCAGCACCCCGAAGGACACCTCGGGCGCACCGTCCGTCGCCGGCGGCAGCGTCTGACCAGAGCCACCCGGATTGGGGGGGGGC
>NZ_JBCGFB010000122.1:2342-17972 GCF_038752175.1 Nocardia sp. No.11
CCCGGATTCGGCTCGCGAACGCGAGCCGAATCCGTTGTGCGCTTCACCAGCCGGAGCCGGAACCGCCCGAGCCGGTATTGGCCAGAATCGTGCCGATCACCATCTGCGCGAGACCGGCGACCGAACCGAGAAACTCCATTGTTATCCCTTTCCACTGCGCCGATTGGCCGGCGTAGGCGTGAACCTAGCCGACCCGGCATGTGAAAGGGGATTATTTCATTTATTTCAGGATGGAAGAGTTCAGCGCAGGGTGACCTGACGCGAACGCAGCCCGTCGCGCGAACGACGCTCTTCGCTCGACATCGGGGCATCCGAGGCCAGCGCCTCCGCCAGCCGCGCACCGAATTCCCGTGCGGGCGTTTCCCATTCGGTCGGGTGCCGCTCGGGATCGAGATCGAACACCGGCACCAGCAGACCGTGTGTGCGGAACGAGCCGGCGAAGCGCGAGCCCTCGCCCATGTGCAGCCCGCCGCCGGCGTGCACCCGTGCCAGCGCCAGCATCAGCTTGTCCTCGTCCTCGGGACGCACCCAGCGCACGTGCGCCTTCTCGCCCGCGTCGACCCACCAAGCCGCGCCGACGCCGTCGGCTCCGAGATCCAGCCGCGCCGAGGGCATGATCGCCTGCTTGGCCTGCTCGATCGTCGCCGCCACCTGCGGATCGGGGGTCACGCCCTCGGGCACCCACCAGTCGAAGTCCTGGTGCACGGTGAGCTCGAGGTCGGCGCCCGGATCGATGACGTCGGCCAGGCGCGGACCGCCCTGGACCGCGTCGGCCGAGTTCAGCGACTCGCCCGGCTCGGCGGACTGGGTCCACAGGATCGCCGCGGCGATGTCGGCGTTCGGGTCGGAGCCCTGGTACTGCATCTGCGTGCCGACGAAGCCGACGGGCTCGTCACCGGCGCGCACCAGCGCGGCCACCGCACCGGGCAGCACCGTCGCCAGCGTCACCTCGCGCTGCGCCGCGACACCGGGCGCCAGCTTCAAGGTCGCGGTCGCCGACGGCACGAACTCCCGCAGCGCCACCAGATCACATTCGGCAGCAAGCCCCTCGAACGGCCGCGTCACGGCCGCAGATGCCTGCTCCTGCGCCGCACGCCGCTCGGCGAGACGCTGAGCCCGATTACTGTCGGGCTTCGGACTGTTCCGCTTGCTTTTACCCACGCACGGAGTTTATGGCCGGGCGACTGTGGACCACTTCTCGCCCCACCCAGCCACCCCGCCCCGACCCGAGGAGGGGCAGGCCGACGCAGTCGGCCGTCGCGGCCGTCCCGTCGATCAGGTGCCGTTGCGTCCGCGACGAAGGAGCAAGCAACGGCACCTGATCGACGGGACAGGAGGGGCCGCGACCTCGAGCGCGCCAGCGCTCCAACAGCACAGCTCAGACGCCGGCCAGCAGCGACTTCGTGCGGCCGGGATGGTTGGTGGCGACCCANACAGCACAGCTCAGACGCCGGCCAGCAGCGACTTCGTGCGGCCGGGATGGTTGGTGGCGACCCAGCTGACGCCCAGGTCGGCGCACAGTGTCACGTCGTCGGGATCGTCGACGGTCCAGCAGTAGGTGGCCCGGCCCGCAGCGGCGGCCTTGTCGACGAGTTCGGGGTGTTCGCGCAGCGTCTTCACCGACGGGCCGACGGCGGTGGCGCCGACGGTGGTCGCCGCGCCGCCGCCGAGGAAGCGCGAGGACTCACCGAGCAGCACGGTCGGCAGCAGCGGCGCGGCGCGGCGGATCCGCCAGACCGCCGTCGCGGCGAACGACATCACCACGGCGCGGGAGTGATCGGCCGAGGCGGGCGTCGCGATGCCGAAGCGCTGCAGTTCGGCGAGCACCTTGTTCTCCACCAGGGCGCCGTAGCGCACGGGGTGCTTGGTCTCGATGAACAGCTTGGTCGGCCTGCTGCGCCAGTCGAGGACCAGACCGATGAGATCGCTGAGGGCGAGCACGCCCGACGGCGCGTCCTCGGTGCCGAAGTTCATGTCGCGCAGCTCGGCCAGGGTCAGCTCGCTGACCAGGCCGGTGGCGTCGGAGGTGCGGTCGACGGTGCGGTCGTGCACGCAGACCAGATGCCCGTCGCGGGTCAGCCGGACGTCGCACTCGACGCCGTCGGCGCCCTCCTCGAGGGCCAGCTCGTACGCGGCGAGAGTGTGCTCGGGGCGCGCAGCGGACGCACCACGGTGCGCGACGACGAATGGCGCCCGATTGCCCTGGCTCACTTGGCCACAACCTCCTCCTGCGCATTCTCGCCTGTTTCGACGGAATCCGCGCGTTCAGTGTCATCCTGCCCGCTCGCGGGGGCGCCGGGCTGCACCGGGGCGATGACGGCCTCGGCCGGGTCGGCGGCCATCACCCAGCGGTGCGCAGAGCGCGGCGCGCCCCGCAGGTCACGGCCTTCGAGCAGCCGCACGGTCCACAGCGTGAGCACCGCGAAACCGGCCGCGCACAGATCGCTGAACGCGGTGAACGAGACGCCGTCGGCCTCGGCCTGCAGTGTCGACGCGTCGCGCCAGAGGGTGGCGCCGACCAGGATCAGGCCGCTGACCACCCAGGCCGCCCACCAGATCCGAACGGCCCGCTGGGCGCGGGGATCGGGTGCGGACCCGAGCAATTCGGTGAGGAAGACGCCGGGCCAGATCAGGTTCACACCGGGCACCAGGCAGCCGAGCACCAGCGCCCAGCGGCGCCGTGGATCGCGCCTGCCCTGCGCGGCGAAGGCGCTCTTGCGCGCCTCGATCAGCCAGGCGATCAGCGCGAGCGCGGTGGCGAGGGCGCACAGCGGCGCGATGACGCCGAACACCCACACCGACATGTCGGAGATCACCAGCAGCCAGTTCGGGATGAGGGTGGTGCGGTTGCGCAGCAGGATGAGATAGCGGCCGTACTCGGCGCAGGCGGCGACCAGGAAGGCCAGCGCCGTCACCACGAGCAGGACATCGCGCGAGGCCGCCAGGCCCCACAGCGGTCGCTCCGCGGCGCGGGCGGGCGCGGGCGGCGCATCGAGCAGGCCCCAGCGCGGGATCTCGGTGTAGCGCGGGGTGGGGCCGACCGGCGCCCGTACGGTGGCGGCCGCGGCCTTGCGCGCGCGATGGTCGGGCCTGCGGGCGATCCAGCGGTAGTTGCGCTGGGCGGCGGGCGCGTCGACCTTGCCCGGCGACAGCAGCACGCCACGGCACCGGGGGCACCAGTGCATCGGCGCGCCCTGCACAGCCCATCGCGCGCCACAGCGTGCACATGGTTGCACCACCGAACTCACCCGCGCACCCCGTTCCGGACTAGTAGATCTTGGCTTCGTGCTCGCCGTCGGCGACCACCGGACGGCCGGTCTGCTGCCAGGCCACCATCCCACCCGCGACGTTCACCGCCTCGTACCCGATGTGGGCCAGATACTTGACGACCTCGATCGAACGCCCGCCCTGCCTGCACACCACGTACACCTCGGCGTCGATGTCGATCTCGTCGAGCCGGGCCGGCACGTCGACCATCGGGATGTGGATCGCGCCGGGCGCGTGCCCGAGCTCCCACTCGTCGGGTTCGCGCACGTCGAGCAGCTGGGCGCCGGGGGCCGGTTCGGCGTGGTCGAACGCGGCGGGTACCGCACCCACCGGCACCGTGGGCACATCGGAGCTCGTCACGCCTCGATCCTGCCATGCCGGAAGCGACGCCGGGCGGGGCAATGCGCGGTCTGGGGATGGATCCCGGTTATCCACAGAATCCACAACTTGATCCACAGGTCTCAGCTATCGGTCAGCACACAATCGTGAGGCGGTGGCTATCAACCGAGGTGACATGGCGCGAAGTCAGCGGCGGAACGGCCGATCCGGGACTCCCCTCCATGTCATCCCGGAGCGGCCGTTCGCCGCTGACGTCGGGATTCCGACCTCCCATCGGTCCCGACATCTACTTGGACGCGAGCCGGGCCGATTCGGTTCCATAAAAACGACATCAGTAGAGAAAATCCTAAATCCTGGGATCTGGGCGGGCCGATCGGTAGCCTGAGCGCATGAACGTGAGCAGGGGGCTACTCGACAGTTTCGACATCAACGGCCTGAATACCGCTTTGTCCGAATCAACCTGTCTCGGAGTAGAGGTGGACGCCGCCGCGGGGCGGCTGCAGCTCGCTCTCGAGGTGCTGACGCTACCCGCCGACGGCGAGACGCCGATCGACACCAAAGTCCTGCTCACCTTCACGGGGGTCACCCGGGTGGCCGCGTCCCTGCGCATCCAGCGCTGGGACGACATCGACGCCCGCGTCCTCCCCCTCACCCTCGAGCAGCTCGACGAGGCCATCGAGAGTTTCGGTGGCGGCGGGCTGCACGGCTGGGAATTCATCGACCTCGACGACAGCGGCTGGACCCTGTGGAGCGAGTTGCTCAGCTTCGACACCGTGCTCGACAACCGGATCGCGGCGCACGTCATCGAGTTCTCCCAAGAAGAGGGCATCGACCCGCGCGAACTCGACGTCCGCGTCTGGTTCGACCGGATCACCGTGACCGACCCGGCGGGCCGGGAGATCCCGATGGCCGATTTCATCGCGGGCGGCAAGCGCTGGTGGGCCGCCCACGATTCCGGCGATCTGCGGGCCTCCAAGGCCGACGTCGCACCGCCGCTGTAGGTACCGCCCGCGGACACCTGGGTTTCCTCCGGCGTGATTCGAAGGGAATGCGGGGCCGACCGTCCGGGGTTGCATCGAGCGGGTGTACGAATGATGGTTGGTGTGCTCGTCCGAATGGGCGCACACAGCCCGACATACGGAAAGGGACATCGTGGCCGTCTACACGCTGCCGGAACTGGACTACGACTTCGGCGCACTGGAGCCGCACATCTCCGGTCAGATCAACGAGATCCACTACACCAAGCACCACGCCGCCTACGTCGCCGGCGCCAACAAGGCGCTGGAGCAGCTCGAAGAGGCCCGCGAGAACGGCGACCTGGCGAACATCCTCCTGCTGGAGAAGAACCTCGCGTTCCACCTGGGTGGTCACTACAACCACTCCGTCTGGTGGAAGAACCTCTCCCCCAACGGTGGCGACCAGCCCGACGGTGACCTCGCCGCCGCGATCGCCGACCAGTTCGGTTCGTTCGACAAGTTCCGCGCGCAGTTCACCGCTGCCGCGAACGGCCTGCAGGGCTCCGGCTGGGCCGTCCTGGGTTACGACACCCTGGGCCAGAAGCTGCTGACCTTCCAGCTGTACGACCAGCAGGCCAACGTGCCGACCGGCATCATCCCGCTGCTGCAGGTCGACATGTGGGAGCACGCCTTCTACCTGCAGTACAAGAACGTCAAGGCCGACTACGTGACCGCGTTCTGGAACGTCGTCAACTGGGCCGACGTGCAGGACCGCTTCGCCCGCGCGGTGTCGCAGGGCAAGGGCCTGATCTTCGGCTAGTCCGGCCCGCGTTCTCGCTTTCGCGAAAGACCTCCAGCGTCCGCTGGGGGTCTTTTGCGTTCTTTGCCCTGTTCCTGGCACTCAGTGGTACTTGTGTGCCAGATGGGTTTCGGGCTATTCCTGACGTACCGGGCAGCGCAGCCCCCGGAAAATCGGGAGGCCATCATGACGACACAGGGTCCGATCGGGATCACGCCCTTCCAGGCGCGCGGTCATCTGCAGGGATTCGTGGTTTCGGGCCGCTGGCCGGACACCACCAAGGAATGGGCGCAGGTCCTGGTGCTCGCCGTGCGGGTGGCCTCGATGCCCGGCCTGTTGACGACCTCGACCGTGTTCGGGGTGCGCGAGGAACTGCCCGACGACCCGGAACCGGGCACGGTCGGGCTGGTGCTGGCCGAGGGGCCGGTGCTGGGCGAGGAGGCGATCGAGCCGGGCCGGTTCGCGGCGCACGTGCCGCCCGCGTTGCTGATGCTGCATCCGCCGTCGGAGACCCGGCCGTCGCTGCCCGAGTGCACCGGCGCCGCCTCGGGCTGCGTGCTGCTGCCCGGCGTGCCGCATCTGGGTCTCGAGCATCGCGCGGCCTGGGCCGAGGCCGAGCTGGACGGCACGGTCACCTCGCTGGTGAGCCGGGTCGGGATGGATCTGATCAGCGATCCCGACACCGCCGTCCTGGCAATGCTGCTGGCGGCCTGAGGCTTTCGCGACACCGGCCCGGCGAATACCCGGCAACGGGCATCCGCGACGCCGAAATCAGGGATACCGAACTATTCGGGCCGCGCAGCCAAACTTATTGCGGCCATAGCGATTTCGCTAACAATGAGTTGGCATACCACCAGCTATCGCGCTAGGGTGGACACCAGCGAAGGGGAGTAGCCCGCAATCGCGCAGTCGACATACTGATCGGCGCCACATTCGGCGCGGTCCGGCTGCGTGAACCGGTCACCACCGGTGGGCGAGACCTTCGGCCACGAACCGATCCGTCGACCGGTGTGGCTGGAGGCGCACCCGTTTCTTCAGCCGCAGGCCGGAGTACCACCCTGGGAGCTGAATTCATGATCGCCACGATCCTGCTGAGCTTCGGCGTGCTCTTCCTCGCCGAGCTGGGCGATAAATCGCAGCTGATGGCGCTCACCTTCTCGCTGCGTTATCGCTGGTGGGTGGTGCTGTCGGGGATCACCGTGGCCAGCGTCGCCGTCAATCTCATCGCCGCCGGTGTCGGCCATTTCCTCGGTACCGCGCTGCCCGCGAACGCGATCGCCGTCGTCACCGCGCTCACGCTGCTGGTCGTCGGCCTGTGGACGCTGCGCGACGCCCTCGGCTCCGCCGACGAGACCGACGACGCTCCCCCTCCCAGCACCCGCAACGCCTTCCTGGTCGTCATCTCCGCCTTCATGCTCGCCGAGCTCGGCGACCGCACCATGTTCGCCGCCGCCGCGCTGGCCTCCAAGAACGGCTGGCTCGCGGTGTGGATCGGCTCGACCCTCGGCATGGTCGCCGCGGGCGCCCTCGCGATCCTGGTCGGCAAGCTCGCGGGCAAGCACCTCCCCGAGCGTGGCATCGCGTTCGCCTCCGGCCTGCTGTTCCTGTTCTTCGCCGCCAAGACGATCCTCGACGCGTTCGTGCCCGGCCTGGGCGGCTGGGATTCGACGGGGCTGGCCCTGGCCGTCCCGGTCGTGGTCGGCCTGGGGATCGGCGCCTGGCGGTTCACCCGGACCGGCAGGGCCGCCGCGCCTGCCGAGGATCAGCCGGCGAACGCGTTGCCGTAGACGACGCCGGAGCGGCGGGCCAGGTCGATCAGGGGTTCCTTGAGAGCGCGCAGGCCCACCAGGTCGTCGGCGGCGATCTTGCCGGTGACCATCGCGCCGATGGCGGCGGCCAGCGTGGCGCAGGCGAACTGCTGCTCGTCGGTCTGGGCGCCGAGCATGGCGGCGACGACCGCGACGAAGCGGCTCTGGAGTTCCATCCGCGCCCGCACCGCCGACGGGCCGACCGCGTACACCTCCATCAGGAACAGCCTGGCCGAAGCCGGGTCGTCGATCATGTGGTCGAAGTAGGCGGTGAGGATGGCGTCCATCCTGGTGAACGCGTCGGCCTCGGCGGTCTCGGCGATGACCTCCTGGAGTCGCCCGGCCAGCAGGCCGGAGACCCGGTCGAAGGCCGCGGCGAAGCAGTCCTCCTTGGAGCGGAACAGCTCGTAGAACGTCTCCCGCGAGACCCCGGCCCGTTTGAGCACCGCCGCCACCGGCGTGCCGACGTAGCCGCCCTCGGTCATCGCCTCCCCCATCGCGACGAGGATGCGTTCCCGCTGGGAGGCGACCACTTCTTCGCGCGAGAGGTGGTGCCGTCCGCGCGGGAGTTGGCGCAGGGTGGATGCCGAATCGCTCATCGTCGAACTCCGTGCTCGAGGTCAGGCTTGCCGTTCCATTCTGCGTGGTCGGGCAGGCTGGGTGGTGGTGAAGGGGGCGTCCTCGGTGCGCGCGATCTCGATGGCGCGAGCGACTCGGTTGCCGAGCAACCGCTGCACCAGCTGCTGAGCCAAGGGTCGCACCGGCAGCACGAGCGATACCCACCAGGGTGAGACGACGCTCTTGCGCCTGCGCGCGATCGCCCGGACCAACGCGTCCACCGCGGGACCGATCGGCGAGGTGCCGGTCAGGCTGAGCTCGCGCAGGCCGGTGTGCGCCGCCGCGGTGCCGAAGCCGCGCCGGGTCATCTCGGTATCGATCTCGGCGAAGTAGCTGACGCCCACGCGCGCGCCGGTCGGACGCAACTCGCAGCGCAGCGTGCCCGCCAGCGATTCGACCGCCGCCGCCGAGGCGCTGTAGGCGCCGGCCAGCGGCAACTGCACCGCCGTGGAGATCGACGACATCATCAGCACGTAGCCGCCTGGACGGGCCAGGTGGGGACCGGCGGCCTGCACGGCGTACGCGACGCCGAGCACGTTGACGGCGAGGGTCTCCTCCAGCACGCTCGGATCGCCGCCGATCATCGGCATCTGCTTGGCGATCCCGGCGTTGGCGACGAGCACGTCGAGCCCGCCGAGTTCGCCGACCAGCGCCTCGACCACGCGCTCGACCTGGGCCCGGTCGGCGACGTCGCAGTAGCGCCACGGCGCGTCGCCGCATTCGGCGGCCACCTCCGCCAGCAGTTCCGGTTCCAGTCCGAGCAAAGCGACGTGGGCGCCCTGGGCGGCGAGTTTGCGGGCGAGTGCGGCCCCGATACCGCGCGCTGCCCCGGTGATCAGGACCTTGCGTCCGGCCACCGTCGGAGCGGCGAACGATCTCATGAACGCACGTTACCACCGGAAAACAGCCCTGTTCGCTGGTATTTTCGCAGCTGATCCGGCAGCGTCGGTGGGCGTGATGGGCACCTCACCGGAAACCCGCTAGGGTGCCAATTGACGAAGTGCCAACTAGTAGTCATGAACGAGAGGACCATCGTGGAGATTTCGGGTTCCGCCGCCATCGTCACCGGAGGCGCATCCGGCCTCGGTGCCGCCACCGCCAAGCGTCTCGCCGACGCGGGCGCCACCGTCTTCGGCCTCGACGTCCCGGCGTCGATCGAGCGCGCGGGCGACAACGTCCCCGCCGGTGTCACCCTGATCGCGGCCGACGTCACCAGCGGCGACGAGGTGGCCGCCGCGATCGCCCAGATCACCGAGGGCCCCGCCCCGCTGCGCATCGTGGTCAACTGCGCCGGTGTCGGCTGGGCCGGTCGCATCCTGTCCAAGAACGGCCCGCACGATCTGGAGCTGTTCCGCACCGTCATCACCGTGAACCTGCTCGGCACGTTCAACGTGATGCGCCTGGCCGCCGACGCCATCGCCAAGACCGAGCCGGTCGACGAGTACGGCCAGCGCGGCGTGGTCATCAACACCGCGTCGGTCGCCGCGTTCGAGGGCCAGATCGGCCAGATCGCCTACTCCGCGTCCAAGGGCGGCGTGCACGGCATGACCGTCCCCGCCGCGCGTGACCTGGCCCAGTTCGGCATCCGCGTCAACACCATCGCCCCCGGCATCATCGACACCCCGATGCTGGCCGGTGTCACCGAGGAGTACCGCAAGGGCCTCGAGGCCGGCGTCCCGTTCCCGTCGCGTCTCGGCCGCCCCGACGAGTACGCCCAGCTCGTCGAGTACATCGCGAGCCACGACTACCTCAACGGCGAGACCATCCGCATGGACGGCGCCCTGCGCATGGCCCCGCGCTAGGCACTACGCACTGTGGAACGACTGCCCGTCGCCGGTTTCGGCGGCGGGCAGTCGTCGTTCAGGCCGGGGGGGACGGTGCCGATGCCGAACAGGGCCGTGGTGGACAGCGCGGTGTTCGCGCGGTAGGTGACCGTGAGGTGCTCGACGGCCGCGTCCGTGCGGCGCTGCCATTCCGCCTCGCCCACTTCGTGTCTGAGCGTGGTCAGCGGGGCGCTGCTGCGAGTCATGGTGTCCCACAGCGCAGCCGCGTTCGGGAAGCTCACCTCGACCGTGTGCGGGCGGATCGTCACCGCGTCGAAGCCGGCCGCGCGCATCTCGGCCGCGAAGACGGCGGGGTTCTCCAGGCCGCGCGAGTTGGGCTGCGGTAGCGCGGCGTTCGGGTCGCCCGCGCTCAGCGCGCCGAACAGCGCGCGCATGAGCGAGGAGTCGACCGCGGGCGCCCAGGCCGAGACAACGGCGGTGGCGCCAGGACGCAGGACCCGGCGCAATTCGGCGAAGCCCTGGGGCCGGTCGGCGAAGAACATGAGGCCGAACAGCGAGAATCCGGCGTGGAAGCGGCCGTCCGGGTACGGCAGGTCCTGGCCGTCGCCGACCTGGGCGGTGATCGTGGTGCGCCCGGCGCGTTCGGCGGCCGCGGTGAGCTGTTCGATCATCGGCGCCGAGACGTCGATCGCGTCGACACGCGCCCCTGCGGCCGCGGCCGCGAGACTGAGCAGTCCCGTTCCCGCCGCGACATCGACGACAATGGAATCCGGTTCGAGAGTGACGAATTCGAGCGCGCGCTCGGCGAACGGACCGAGCACGGTCGCCGCCGCCGCGGCATAACCCTCGGCCACCAGATCCCACGGCTGTGCCGTGACCGACGTCCCCTCCGACATGTGCGACCGTTCCTCTCACTCCGCGATCGATGCCCGGACCAAGATTACGGTTCGGTGGCCGTGTGGTGTCAGAGAGTTCGTTCGAAGGTGATCAGGGCGTGGCCGGGGCCGTTGTAGTCCGGCACCGGGCCGGTGACGGTGAACCCTAGGCTGCGGTGGAAATCGATCGAGGTGAAGTTGGCCGGAGAAGTGATGGCGGTGACCACTTTTCGGCCATCGGCCCTGGCCAGCTCGAAGAATTCGTCGTAGAGGGTGCGGCCGAGGCCGACCTTGCGGGCGTCGGGGCGGACGCCGACGAAATGGATGTAGGCCGCGTCGGGGTCGGACGGGGAGCCGAAACCGATGAGGAAGCCGGAGATTCCGTCGTCATCGGTCGCCACCAGGCTGGTGCGGTGGAAGTGGTCGAGGAACAACCTCGGCAGGCTGGGCACCACGGTTCGGCCCCACCAGTGGTCGACCACCCCGATCAGGCCGTCGTAGTCACCGGGCCGCGCCCGGCGGATCAGATGCCCCGCCGCCATCTCTCCATAGTGCGGCCTGCGGGGCTGGTCGGCACCCGTATTCCGCACAGCGAATCCAGCTCTTGCCGCAGGGCGCGATGGCCGCCTCGGGCGAAGCGGCCATCGCGGGGACCTCAGACGGTGCGGGTCAGCCGGTCGGTGAGCAGCTGGGCGAAGCGCGCCGGATCCTTGAGCTCGCCGCCCTCGGCGAGAACCGCGGTGCCGTAGAGCAGTTCGGCGGTCTCGGCGAGCTCGGGAACCTTGCCCTCGTCGGCATCGGACTTGCGCGCGTCGTAGGCGTCGCGCAGGCCGGTGACCAGCGGATGGGTCGGGTTGAGCTCGAGGATGCGCTTGGATTCCGGCAGCGCCTGGCCCGAGGCGCGGTACATGCGCTCGAGCATCGGGGTGAAGTCGAAGACGTCACCGACCAGGCAGGCCGGGGAGGTGGTGAGCCGGTTGGTCAGGCGCACCTCCTTGGCGACCTCGTCGAGGGTCTTGCCGAGCCAGCCGAGCAGATCGGCGAAGTCCTTGTCCTGCTGCTCGCGCAGGGCTTCGGTCTCCTTCTTCTCGTCCTCGGTCTCCAGGTCGACCTCGCCCTTGGCGATGGACTGGAACTTCTTGCCGTCGAACTCCGGCACCGAACCGACCCACATCTCGTCGACGGGGTCGGTCAGGATCAGCACCTCGCGGCCCTTGGCCTTGAACGCCTCCAGATGCGGCGAGTTCTCCACCTGCGCACGGCTTTCGCCGGTCATGTAGTAGATCGCGTCCTGGCCCTCCGGCATCCGCTCCACGTACTGCTTCAGCGTGGTGAGCTCGGACTCCGAGGCGGTCGAGGCGAAAGACGACACGGTGAGCAGGGTTTCGCGGTTGTCGGTGTCGGAGAGCAAGCCCTCCTTGAGCACCCGGCCGAACTGGGTCCAGAAGGTCTGGTACTTGGTCTGATCCTCGGCGCCCTGCAGGTCCTTGACCGTCGACAGCACCTTCTTGACCAGCCGCTTGCGGATCATCTGGATCTGGCGGTCCTGCTGCAGGATCTCGCGCGAGACGTTGAGCGAGAGGTCCTGCGCGTCCACCACGCCCTTGACGAAGCGCAGGTACTCCGGCATCAGCTCTTCGCAGTTGTCCATGATGAACACCCGGCGCACGTAGAGCTGCACGCCGCGCTTGTGCTCGCGGGTGAACAGGTCGAACGGCGCGGTCGACGGGATGAACAGCAGCGCCTGGTATTCGAAGGTGCCCTCGGCCTTCATCGGGATGATCTCGAGCGGCTCGTCCCAGGCGTGGCTGACGTGGTGGTAGAACTCCTTGTACTCCTCGTCGGAGACCTCGCTGCGCGGGCGTGTCCACAGCGCCTTCTGCGAGTTGAGGGTCTGGTCCTCGACAATGGTCTTCTCGACCTTGTCCTCGCCCTCGCCCTCCATCACGGTGCGCTCGACCTGCATGCGGATCGGCCAGGCGATGAAATCGGAGTACTTGCGGACGATCTCGCGCAGCTTCCATTCCTGCGTGTAATCGAAGAGGTGATCGTCCTCGTCGGCGGGCTTGAGCTCGAGGGTGACCGCCGTGCCCTGCGGGGCGTCGGCGACGGTGTCGATCTCGTAGGTGGAGCTACCCGCGGCGGCGCTCCAGCGGGTGCCCTCGGCCTCGCCCGCCTTGCGGGTGGTCAGGGTGACCCGGTCGGCGACCATGAAGGTGGAGTAGAAGCCGATGCCGAACTGGCCGATCAGCTCCTCGGCGGCGGCATCGGACTTGGCCTCGGTGAGCTTGCGGCGCAGCTCGGCGGTGCCGGACTTGGCGAGAGTGCCGATCAGATCGATCACCTCGGCACGGGACATGCCGATGCCGTTGTCCCGGACGGTCAGGATGCGCTTGTCGGCGTCGACCTCCAGCTCGATGTGCAGGTCGGAGGTGTCGGCGACGAGGTCCTTGTCCTGGAACGTGGCCAGCTTCAGCTTGTCCAGTGCGTCGGAAGCGTTCGAGATCAGCTCCCGCAGGAACGTGTCTTTGTTGGAGTAGACCGAGTGGATCATCAGCTCCAGGAGCTGGTGGGTTTCGGCCTGGAACTCGAGGGTTTCGACGTGCTCTGTCACGCCCCCGATCGTATTACCGTCCGAAGTCGGCCAGGGAGGGAACCTCGTCGACGGCCCGTTGCGTCATCCAGTCGCGCAGCACCTGGGTGGCCCGCACGTCGTCCTCGTTGTATTCGAACAGGCGCGTGCGCTGGGACAGGTCCGATTCCGCGTCGTAGCCGACAGCCCGGCGGTACCAGCCCATCGACGCCTCACCGCTGGCCTCCGGGTCGCGCCAGCCGAAGCCGGCGACCGGGGCGATCTTCTTCAATCCCTTGCCGTTGGGGCAGATGAACTGGTCGGTGACGGCCTGGAACATGTCGACCCACTCGGGCGAATCGACGAACGCGCGCACCTGCTCGTGCGTCGGCACGCCCGGCCTGCCCGCGAACCGGCGGGCCGACTCGTAGAGCCATTTGTCCTCGGCGGTGCGCGAGTAGCAGTAGGCGGCAAAGGTTTTGCCCGCGGCGTGCGCCTCGGCGCGTACCGCCATGAGCCAGGTCCAGAACTCGCCGAAGGAGCGGCCCTCGTCCTCGGTGGGCAGCGGGTCCCAGGTGACGAACGGCCGGTAGACGCCGTCGAGCAGGGTGCCCCACAGGTAGGCGCCGTCCTCCTGGTAGCTCTCCAGGTCGACGTCGACCTCCACGTCGGCGCGGCGCACGCTCACCGTGTCGAAGCGGCGCACCAGCGGCGCGCCCTCGATCCAGGCGCGGGCGGTGACCACGGTCTCGGAGAACGGGCCGTGCTGCCAGTCCTCCGGGTCCTCGCCTTCCCAGGCGGCCAGCTCGTCGACGGTCTGCACGCCGTGCACTCGCAGCACGTCGGCCCGGGAGCCGGGCGCCACCAGGCTGACGTCGCGCATCAGCGCCAGCTGACCCTCGCAGCTGGGCTCGCTGCCCGCGCCGCGCACCCACCACGGGCACTGCCTGCACTCGGGCACCTTCGACGGCTGGGTCGGCAGTTCGCCGCGCACCACCGCGATGCGGTCGCCGTAGCGCTGGTCGTAGTCGGCAAGGACATTGGTCAGGTCGTGCACGAGGATGCGGTCGAGGGCCAGGCCGATGGCACCGCCGAGCAGGGCGGGGCTGGCCATGCCGTGCCGCTGCAGCATCCGGTACAGGTGCGCGAGGCGCTGCTGGTCGCGCGGCTGCGGACGCAGTTTCACGTGCTTGTCGCGGCGGGGCTGCCAGCGGAACAGGTCCGAGGTCAGCGGGTGGAAATCGGCCGGATCGGGCCTGCGCGGGTCGGTGACCTTGTGGTTGACCACGATGATCGGGATGTAGCCGCCACGGTCGTCGTCGCGGAGCAGGAACTCGGCGCCGCCACGACGGCCGGTATCGGGTTCCTGCGGCAGCAGCCCGCCCCAGATGCGCGCGGCGCCCGCCGCCATCGCGGCCATCGTCGCCGCGGCCTTCTCCCCCGCGCGCAGCTGCGGCTCGATCACCACCCAGTCGGCGGGTGCGGCGGCCACCAGCTCGTCGCGGACCTTGAGACGGTGCGCGGCGGCGGCCTCCCGGCGCTGCTGAACGCCCGGATCCTCCCTGACCTCGGCGATGGTCCCCGGATGCTCGGCATCCAGGCGCAGGCGGTGCCTGCACCCGATCAGCGAGCGCGCGTCCAGGAAGGCGATCCGGGACTCGGCGAGCCCGGTATCGGTACCTCGATCGAGCGCAGCGGAAGCGGGGGCCGGGCGATGCACCGGCCCGCCGTCGAAGTCGTCCTCGGCTGCACGCACGCAAGCAGTATGGTCCCTCCCCCCGACACAATGCCCAATCGCTACCCTCATCCCACTACGCTACGAAGTACGGCAGGCCGCTACCCCGGCACTGCCTCATGACTTGGCGAGCATGACGGAGGGCCTGATCTCATGGGGTTGTTCAGCAAGCGCAAGCGGCGCCCGAGCCGACGCGCTGAGGCGAAGGCGCTCAAGCACAAAGCCGCCGTGGAGGCGAAGCTGAGCGCCAAGAACGAGCGCAAGGCCGCCAAGGCGAGCGAACGCACCACCCGGCGCGCGGCCAAGGCACAGGCCAAGACCGAGGCCAAGGTGGCCAAGGCGCAGATCGCGACCCTGCAGGCCGAGGAGAAGGCCGCCCAGAAGCTGGCGGCCAAGGCCGACCGCGAACTGTTCAGCGCGAGCCAGATCCGCAAGTACATCGGCGTCGCCCGGGTGCTGGTCCCGGTGCTCGCGCCGCTGGCCTACCGCGGCGCCACCTACGTGCGCGGCCAGCTCGACGCCCGCAAGGCACAGCAGCTCGGCATCGGGCTCGATCAGCTTGGCGAGTTCAGCGGTCACGGCGCGCGCCTGCAGGCCCGCATCACCAACACCGAGAGCGCGCTCGACAAGGTCGCCGCCGACGCCCCCGGCGACGCCGACACCAAGAAGTTCGTCGAGGCCGCCCGGTCCCGGCTGACCGACCTGACCGTCGCGGTGAACACCGCCGAGCAGATGCCCGCCGCGCGCCGCAAGGCCGTGCACGCGTCCATCTCGGCCGAACTGGGCGTGCTGGAGACCGACGCGCTCGCCCGGCTCGGCGTGCGCTGATCCCGTCGTGACCACGCCGCAGCTCACCGCCCGCCTGCGCGGGGGTGGC
>NZ_JBCGFB010000123.1:0-17520 GCF_038752175.1 Nocardia sp. No.11
CGGCCGGGGTTCGCGCGTTCGGTGACCCTGCTGGATCGCGTGTGACCAGCACGTGTTTCGCGAGCCGTCGACGGCGCCGCTACTATCGGGCCCCGTGGTAGAGACGATCGTGCGGCCGGGGCATCCGCCCGAGGATGTTTCGGACTCCGCGCGACGGGCCCGGCCCGACCGCTGGGTCCGCGTCGTCGCGATCGTCGCCGCGCTGGTCGGCGTGCTGAGCGCGATCGCCATCCCGTTCCTGCCGGTCCGGGTCGACACCGCGACGGTCGCCTGGCCGCAGCGCGGCGCGACCACCTCGATCGAATCCCCGCTGGTCGCCTACGCGCCCGCCGAGCTGACCGCCACCGTGCCGTGCGCGGCGCTGAGCGCGCTCGCCGAGACCGGCGGCGTCGCGGTGTCGACGATCCCGCACCAGTCCGCCGACAGGGAGAAGTACGGCTTCGTCGTCAAAGTCGTCGCCGACACACCCGAACGCGCGGGTCGCGTCGACGTGGTCTCCCGGTCCACGCTGCTGTGGACGGTGCCGCTGGCCGAGGTCCTGGGCAGCGGCTGCGCGATCTCGGTCGCCCTCACCCCGCAGCAAGCCGCGGTCACCGCGACCGGTCTCGGCGCGTCCGGGGTGGTGCTGTCCACCGACCTGCGTCCCCAGGTGGTCGGCGTCTTCAGCGAGCTGACCGGCGCGCCGCCCGCGGGTCTGGACGTGCGGGTGGTGGCCGATGCGCGCTACATCACCTCGCCGACCTGGATCAAGCTCGGCGTGATCGTGCTGTGCCTGCTCGCGACCGCGCTCTCGCTGTTCGCCCTGCACCGCCTCGACGCGCTCGACGGCCGCGCGGCCCGCCGGTTCCTGCCGCAGCGCTGGTGGCGCCTGCGGCCGGTCGACTGGCTGGTGTTCGCGGTCCTGGTCGTCTGGCACTTCATCGGCGCCAACACCTCCGACGACGGCTACATCCTCGGCATGGCCAGGGGCGCGCGCTCCTCGGGCACCATGTCGAACTACTACCGCTGGTTCAGCGTCGACGAGGGGCCGTTCTACACGCCCTACACCGACATCATCGGCTGGATCACCCATATTTCCGCGGTCAGCCCGCTGGTGCGGCTGCCCGCGCTCGGCGCCGGCCTGCTGACCTGGTGGCTGATCAGCCGCGAGGTGCTGCCCCGGCTCGGGACGGCCGTGCGCCGTCAGCGGGCCGCGACCTGGACCGCGGCGCTGGTGTTCCTGGCGTTCTGGCTGCCCTACAACAACGGCCTGCGCGCGGAGTTCGTCGTCGCGCTGGGTGTGCTGGTCACCTGGGTCTCGGTCGAGCGGGCCATCGCGACCCGGCGGCTGCTGCCGTTCGCGGTCGCGGTGATCGTCGCGGCGTTCACGCTGACCGGCGCGCCGTCGGGGCTGATCTGCCTGGGCGCGCTGGTGGCCGGTGCCCGCGTCGTCACCGCGGTGATCGTGCGGCGGGCCAAGACGGTGGGCTATCTCGCGCAGCTGCTGCCGATCCTGGCGGCGGGCACGCTGGTGCTGACCGTCGTGTTCGCCGACCGGACCCTGGCCGGCGTGCGGGAGATGTTCGAGGTGCACGGCAAGATCGGGCCGGGGGAGTCCTGGTTCTTCGAGTTCCTGCGCTACCAGTACCTGTTGCAGCTCAACGCCGACGGCTGGCTGACCCGCCGTTTCGGAGTCTTCGCGATGCTGCTCGGGCTGATCGTCTGCGCGGCCACCATGTTGCGCCGGGGTGGGCACATTCCCGGCACGGCGGTCGGCCCGACCCGCAGGCTGCTCGGCATCACCCTCGCCGCCATGGTGCTGATGATGTTCTCGCCGACCAAGTGGACCCATCAGTTCGGCGTTTTCGCCGGCCTGGCGACCTGTGTCGCCGCGGTGACCGCGGTGGCGGTGAGCCCGGCCGTGCTGCGGCCGCTGCGCAACCGCGCGCTGTTCGCCGCGGCCGTCTTCTTCGCGCTGTCGATGACCTTCGTCGGCGCCAACGGCTACTGGTACGTCTCGTCGTGGGGCATCCCGTGGTGGGACAAGCCGCCGAGCATCGCCGGCTACGGCATCTCGACCGCGTTCGTCGGGCTGACCGTGCTGTGCCTGGCCGCCGCAGCCTGGTTCCACATCCATCCGAGCCCGTCCACCCGGTCGTGGCCGCTGGCACGGGTCCCGGTGCTGGCAGTGGTCGCCGCGATGATGGTGCTGTTCGAGGTGGCCTCCTTCGCGAAGGCGACCCTGGCGCAGTACCCGGCCTACTCGCTGGCCGGGTCGAACCTCGAGGCCGCCTTCGGCGGCGGCTGCGGCATGGCCGACGAGGTGCTCGTCGA
The DNA here is from genome assembly GCF_038752175.1 of Nocardia sp. No.11. Lineage (NCBI taxonomy): Bacteria > Bacillati > Actinomycetota > Actinomycetes > Mycobacteriales > Nocardiaceae > Nocardia > Nocardia sp. No.11. The sequence continues at coordinate 2,314 of NZ_JBCGFB010000123.1, forward strand.
GACCGACCCGAACGCGTCGATGCTCGCGCCGCTGACCGGCGACGTGGCGACCGCCCTGGCCGGCGACTCGACCGGGTTCCGGCCCGACGGCGTGGCCCCGGTCCTCACCTCCGACGAGGTGGAATCGACCACGGGCCAGGCGAATTCGGTCTCCGACGACCCCGACAAGCTGCGCGACGCCTCGACCTCGGCGGGCTCGGAGTCCCGGCAGGGCTCGCTGGCCCTGCCGTTCGGCCTCGACCCGGCGACCACGCCCGTGCTCGGCAGCTACCGCGCCGGTGCCCAGGAGCCCGCCGCGCTGACCACCGGCTGGTTCCGCCTGCCGGAGGGTCCGCGTGGGCCGTTGCTCGCGGTGTCGGTGGCGGGCCGGATCCGCTCGGTCGACGCCGACGGCATCGTGCATCCCGGCCAGGAACTGGCCGTCGAATACGGCACCGCGGCCGCCGACGGCACCGTCGCGGTGACCGGTCGGGTCGCGCCGATCGACATCGGTCCCGCGCCCATGTGGCGCAACCTGCGCGTCCCGCTCGACCAGCTGCCCGCCGACACGAGCGTGGTCCGCTTGGTCGCGCAGGACAAGGATCTGGGCCCCGATCAGTGGCTGGCGGTGACCCCGCCGCGGATGCCGCAGACCACCACGCTCAACGCCCTGGTCGGCAGCCGGACCCCGGTGCTGCTGGATTGGGCTGTGGGCCTGCACTTCCCGTGCCAGAACCACCTGCCGACCTACAACGGCATCGCGGAGCTGCCCACCTATCGCATCCTGCCCGACCGCAACGGCGCCACGATCACCAACCTGTGGCAGGGCCACGACGGCGGCGGGCCGCTCGGCTGGACCCAGCTGCTGTTCACCGGCCGCACCCTGCCGACCTATCTGAACGACGACTGGGACCGGGACTGGGGTTCGATCGAGCAGTACCTGCCGCTGGACACCACCGCGGTCCCCGCGCGACCGCAGGTCGACTCCGAGAACCGCTGGGGGACCTGGACTCCCGGCCCGATCATCACCGCCTGGTAGCCGGTACTCCGGCGCGGAAAATCCGTCCGCGCCGGGTGCGGTGGTCGGGATGCCGTCGGCGGCACTCGGTGGGCGGCGCCTGCGCGGGAGCGTTGGCGCCGCGTCTTCCTCAGCGGGAGTGGGCGGCGATGCGCTGGGCCAGATCCGGCAGATCGGCGCCGGTCAGGCCGGGATAACCGTGCAGGAGCGCCCGCCAGCGCGCCGGGACCGCGGACGCGCCCCAGCGAGCGCCGAGCAGACCACCGGCGATGGCGGCGGTGGTGTCGGTGTCGTTGCCCGCGCGCACACAGGCTTCCAGCGCGCGCGGCAGATGCTCGGGGGTCGACTGGTCGGTGGTGGTGATGGCCCACCACGCCGTCTGCAGGGCGTGCACCACCCAGCCGTTGTTCGGGAAGTCGGCCGGGGTGCCCTTCTCCGCTTCGTCGAGGCGGTCGTGCCAGTACTCGGATTGCCGTGAACCGCCGACGTATTCGCGCACGCCCTCGAAATCGGCGTGCAGCACCGCGTGCCGCACGGCGTAGGTCCAGATCTTGCACGCCTCGACGGCGTGCTCGTCGTAGTGCGTCAGCATGCCGATCCGGCCCGCCGCCGCGACGCAGGCCGCGGCATCGTCGAGATAGGCCAGCGCGACCGGCGCGGTCCGCATGAGCGAGCCGTTGCCGCCGGTGCGGCCCGACAGCGACATCGCCACCGCCTGCATGCTCAGCGCCGAGGACGGCCGGGCCGACAGCACGGTGCGGGTCTGGTTCCCGATATCGGGCGGCACGGAGTCGTACCAGGCGAGGAAACCCGCCGCGACCGCGTCCAGATCGATCCCCGGACCGTTCACCGCCGCCAGCACGATCGCCAGCGCCATCGAGGTGTCGTCGGTCCACTCGCCCGGCGCCCAGTGGAACGGCCCGCCCCCGACCATGTCGATCACCGCCCCCGGCCCCGGCACCGTGAACTCGTAGCCGGCCCCCAGCGCGTCCCCCGCGGCCCCGCCGACGAGCACCCCCGCCACCCGATCAGAGAACCCCGCATCATGCACAGAAACCCACCCCTCTCGGGCGCCCGCTCTCCGTGTGTCCAGCTGTCGAGCCTACCGGTCGGGATGTGCGACACACCCAGCTTTCGCCCTCCGGCGCGCCCGTGTCGGGCGGCGGATTCGGCCCGGTCAGGGCGTGGTGACCTGGTCGACGGGAGCCGGGGCCGGGGTCGCGCGCCGGGCGCGTCGGGTGCGACGCAGCGCGTCGGTGGTGAACACGGCCAGGGCGGCCCAGATGAGCGCGAACCCGGCCCAGCGGGAGGCGGGCATCGGCTCGTGCATGACCGCGACGCCCCAGGCCATCTGGAGGGCGGGGGTGAGGTACTGGAGGATGCCCATCGTCGAGAGCGGGACGCGCTGGGCGGCGACCGCGAACAACAGCAGCGGGATCAGCGTGACCGGGCCGGTGGCCAGCATCAGGCCGAAATGGGCCGGGGTGGAGGTGAATTCGCTGCGGCCGGTGGCCATCAGCGCGATCAGGAAGGCCAGGGCGAACGGCACGGCGACGATGCCCTCGGCGGCGATACCGCGCAGCGCGTCGAGCGTGATCACCTTCTTGACCAGACCGTAGGTGGCGAACGAGCAGGCCAGGACCAGCGCGATCACCGGCGGCCTGCCGTAGTCGACGGTGAGCACCACCACGGCCAGCGCGCCGAGGCCCAGCGCCAGCCACTGCGCGCGGGTGAGCCGTTCCCGGAACAGCACCACGCCGAAGGCGACGGTGACGAGCGGATTGATGAAGTACCCCAGCGCGCACTCCACGACATGCCCGGAATTCACGCCGTACACATAAGTGCCCCAGTTGATCGCGATGGCCGCCGAGGCCGCCGCCGCCAGCCGCCAGGTCCGCGCGTCGATCCCGCGCATCTGCCGCAGCCGTCCGGTCAGCGCGAGCACGATCAACACCACGACCAGCGTCCAGATGATGCGCTGGGCCACCACCTCGGCCGCCGAGGCGAACGCCAGCAACCCGAAGAACGCGGGGAACATGCCCCAGATCAGATAGGCGCCGGCGCCGAAGACGACACCGGGCGGAGAGGGGCTGCGCTGCATTCATCCCATGTTACGACTGACGTAGCCTGACGAGCATGTCCATTTCCGTGCAGGAGCCCGCGGCGACGGGGCTCACCGCAGCACAGGTCGAGGAACGACGCCGCGACGGGCGAACCAACGATGTCCCGGCCAGAGCGAGCCGGTCCGTGCGCGAGATCGTGCGGGCGAACGTCTTCACCCGCATCAATGCCATTCTGGGCGTGCTGTTCCTGCTGGTGCTGTCCACCGGCTCGATCATCGACGGCATGTTCGGCCTGCTCATCGTGGCCAACAGCGCGGTCGGCATCATCCAGGAGATCCGGGCCAAACGGACTCTGGATCAGCTCGCGATCGTCAGCCAGGCCAAGCCGACGGTGCGCCGCGACGGCGTCGCCCACGAGGTAGCCCCCGGCGAGGTGGTCCTCGACGACCTGATCGAGCTGGGTCCGGGTGACCAGATCGTCGTCGACGGCGAGATCGAGGAAGCCGCCGCCCTCGAGGTGGACGAATCGCTGCTCACCGGTGAGGCCGACCCGATCGACAAGGGCGTGGGCGCCCCGGTGATGTCGGGCAGCTTCGTGGTGTCGGGCTCGGGCGCCTACCGCGCGACCAAGGTCGGCAGGGACGCCTACGCGGCCAAGCTGGCCGAGGAGGCCAGCAAGTTCACCCTGGTGCACTCGGAACTGCGCTCCGGCATCGACAAGATCCTCAAGTTCATCACCTACCTGCTGATCCCGGCGGGCGCGCTGAGCATCTACAACCAGCTGGTCTCCAGCAAGGAGTCCTGGCGACCCGCCGTGACCGGCATGGTCGCCGCGCTGGTGCCGATGGTCCCCGAGGGGCTGGTCCTGATGACCTCCATCGCGTTCGCGGTGGGCGTGGTGCGCCTGGGCAAGCGCAACTGCCTGGTGCAGGAGCTGCCCGCGATCGAGGGCCTGGCCCGCGTCGACGTGGTGTGCGCGGACAAGACCGGCACCCTGACCGAGAACGGCATGCGCCTGTCGCAGATCGCACCGCTCGGCGCCTTCGACGAGGACCAGGTCCGGCAGGTGCTGGCCGCCCTGGCCGGCGACGATCCGCGCCCGAACGCGAGCGTGCAGGCGATCGCCGAGGCCTTCCCCGACTCGCTGGACTGGTCGCAGACCGCCGTCGCCCCGTTCTCCTCGGCCAAGAAGTGGAGCGGCATCTCCTATGGCGCCCACGGTGATTGGCTGCTCGGCGCACCCGACGTGCTGCTCGATCCCGCCTCTGCCGACGCCGAGCGGGCCGAAGACCTCGGCTCCTCGGGCCTGCGGGTGCTGCTGCTGGCCCGCTCCGACCGCCCGGTCGACGCCGACGACGCCCCCGGCCGGGTCGAACCCGCCGCGCTCGTCGTGCTCGAACAGCGGGTCCGCCCCGACGCCAAGGGCACGCTCGAATACTTCGCGAGCCAGCATGTCTCGATCAAGGTGATCTCCGGCGACAACGCCGTCTCGGTCGGCGCGGTCGCCTCCTCGCTGGACCTGCCCGGCGGCGACCACGCGGTCGACGCGCGCTCGCTGCCCGAGGACCGCGACGAGCTCGCCGACGTCCTCGAGCGCGACACCACCTTCGGCCGTGTCCGCCCGGATCAGAAGCGCGCCATGGTCGGTGCGCTGCAGTCGCGCGGGCACACCGTCGCCATGACCGGTGACGGCGTCAACGACGTGCTCGCCCTCAAGGACGCCGATATCGGCGTCGCGATGGGCGCGGGCAGCCCGGCCACGCGCGCGGTGGCCCAGATCGTGTTGCTGGACAACAAGTTCGCGACCCTGCCCTATGTGGTGGGCGAGGGCCGCCGGGTGATCGGCAATATCGAACGGGTCTCGAACCTGTTCCTCACCAAGACCGTGTACTCGGTGCTGCTGGCGTTCCTGGTCGGCCTGGCCGGTGTCGGGTCGCAGATCTTCGGCTACGACCCGATCGGCTATCCGTTCCTGCCGCGCCACGTCACCATCGCGGCCTGGTTCACCATCGGCATCCCGGCGTTCATCCTGTCGCTGGCGCCCAACAACGAGCGCGCCCGCACCGGGTTCGTCGGCCGGGTCATGCGCCTGGCGGTGCCCTCGGGCGTGGTGATCGGCGTCGCGACGTTCGTGTCCTACCTCATCGCCTACGCCGGGCCGGAAGCCTCGGAGACACAGAAGATCCAGGCGGGCACCACCGCGCTGATCACCTTGATCATGATCGCGGTGTGGGTGCTGGCGCTGGTCGCGCGGCCGTACGTGTGGTGGAAGGTGGTGCTGATCGCCGCATCGGTGCTGGCCTACATCGCGCTGTTCACGATCCCGTTCACCCGCGAGTTCTTCAAGCTCGACCCGTCGAACCCGCGACTGACGCTGGCCGCGTTCGTCTGTGGCGCGGTGGGCATCGTGCTGGTGGAGCTGGCGTGGTGGGTGCAGGCGCGGCTGTCCGGCAACACCGGCAAGTTCGTTCCCGCGGTGGGCGCCCAGGGCGCCTGAGGCCGCGCTGACCAGGCCGGGTTTGCCTCGAGAACCCTTGCGCCGGACGCACATTCGGTGTTGGAGTACCTTTGCGCACTATGGAGGTATTGCTGCACCAGATCGACGCGTTCACCGACGCACCGTTCTCGGGCAACCCGGCCGCGGTCATGCCGCTGCCCCGCTGGCTGCCGGACACGCTGCTGCAACAGCTGGCCGAGGAGAACAACCTCGCCGAGACCGCGTTCTACACCTCCGAGTTACCCCCGGACGCCGGCGGCCCGCCCGGCGAATGGCCCGCCTTCCACCTGCGCTGGTTCACCCCGGCGGTCGAGGTGGACATGTGCGGGCACGCCACCCTCGCCTCGGCCACCCAGATCATCGAGGACCTGCATCCCGAGCACGATCGGGTCAGCTTCTACACCCGCTCGGGCTGGCTGCACGTCGACCGCACCGACGACGACGAGTACGTGCTGGATCTGCCCGCGCTCGCCTCGGTGCGCGTCGACCCCGACCCGGCTCTGATCGCGGCCCTCGGCGTCACCCCGCTGCACGCCTACACCGGCCAGGACGAGGTGATCGTCCTCGGCTCCGAGGACGAAGTCCGCTCCGCCACACCGAATCTCGGTGCGTTCCCGGCGCTGGCCCGCGGCGCGATCATCACCGCGCCCGGCACCGCCACCGACTTCGTCTCGCGGCTGTTCGCCCCCGGTGTCGGGGTCCCGGAGGATCCTGTCACCGGTTCGGCGCACGCCCAGCTGGTTCCGCTGTGGAGCCGCGAGCTGGGCCGCACGACGCTGACCGCGCGTCAGCTCTCCCGGCGCGGCGGGACACTGCGCGCCGAACTCGCCGACGACCGGGTGCTGCTGCTCGGGCGCTGCCGCCGCTACCTCGACGGTGTGGTCACCTTGCCCGAGTGAGTCGGGCCTCGCGGAGACGGCAGGTACCTTCGTGCCGCGAGATCCCGTCGAGGTTCGATCCAGGACAGCGCGGCGTCTCTCCCGTCGGGACGGCGCCGCCGGATCGGCCGGAGGGCCGCCGGATGACTCGGGACACGTGGTCCGCCACGGACTCCTCGCGCGGGCCGGGGACTACTCGGTGGGGACGGGGGCGTCGTCCGGAGTCGGTGTGATCACCCCGGTCGACTCCGGTAGCAGCGGCGCCACCGCGAAGCGGCCCGCGATCGCGTCGGCGGGCAGCGCCTGCACCGCGCGGACGCCGGGTCGTGTTGCCAGCACCCGTAATTCGGGCAGCGTGCCGCGCACGACCAGGCCTGCGGTGCACGCGCAGCCCGCGCGCAGCCTGGCCTCGGTGACCCGGGCGATATCGGCGCTGCGCTGATCACGGAACCGCTGGGCGGCCACCAGTCCCGCCGCCGCGTCGGCGGACCGCACCGCGGGTTCGGCACCGGCCGGTGTCGCGACGGTGATCACCGGTGTCTGCACCCGATCGATCGGGACGTGCTGGATCACACCCGCGACGCGCAGGCCGTCGGCCGCGGCCGGGATCTGGGGCGCGGTCAGATAGTCGGTGAACGACACCAGCGCCCAGTGCGGGTCGGTGTCGGCGCCGTCGAGGGAGGCGCGGGCCTCGCGCAGATAGTCGTCGACCTGTTCGCCCTGCGCGGGACCGAGCCGATCGGTCGTCACGCCCGTCGACGGGCGTGGATTGAGGATGCCGAGCACGACGACGACCACGGCCAGCACCACGGCCGCGGCGATGGACACCGCCGTGCGCCCCGACAGTCGGCGATCCTCGGCGCTCCCGCGGTCGTCCGGCGCCGTGTCCGGCGCCGGTACGGACGACCGCGGGTCGTCAGGCATTGCGTAGTACGTCCAGTGCGCCGGCCAGGTCGGCCGGGTACTCGCTGGTGATCTCGAGCCAGCGACCGTCGGCGGGATGGTGGAAGCCCAGCTGACGCGCGTGCAGCCACTGCCGCTCCAGCCCGAGGCGCTTGGCCAGGGTCGGGTCGGCGCCGTAGGTCAGGTCACCGGCGCAGGGGTGGCGCACCGCGGAGAAGTGCACCCGGATCTGGTGGGTGCGACCGGTCTCCAGATGGACGTCGAGCAGGCTGGCCGACTGGAACGCCTCGATCGTGTCGTAGTGGGTGACACTCGGCCTGCCGTCGCCGGTGACCGCGAACTTCCAGTCGTTGCCGCGCGCCCGCCCGATCGGCGCGTCGATCGTGCCGCTGCTCGGATCGGGATGTCCCTGCACCAGGGCATGGTATTGCTTGTCGACCGTGCGCTGCTTGAAGGCGCGCTTGAGCATCGTGTAGGCGTGCTCGGACTGGGCGACCACCATCACGCCGGAGGTGCCCACGTCGAGGCGGTGCACGATGCCCTGCCGTTCGTGCGCGCCCGAGGTGGAGATGCGGTAGCCCATCGCGGCCAGGCCGCCGACCACGGTCGGGCCGGTCCAGCCGACGCCGGTGTGCGCGGCCACGCCGATCGGCTTGTCCACCGCGACGATGTCGTCGTCGGCGTAGAGGATCTTCATCCCCTCCACGGGGGTGGCCTCCACCGTCAGCTCGCGCTTGGGTTCGGGGAACACCACTTCCAGCCACGCGCCCGCGGTCAGCCGGTCGGATTTGCCCGCGGCGACACCGTCGAGCTGCACCGAGCCCTCCTCGGCCAGCGCGGCGACCGCGGTGCGCGACAACCCGAGCAGCCGGGACAGTCCCGCGTCGACCCGCATCCCGTCCAGCCCGTCGGGCACGGGCATAGTCCTGGTTTCCCTCATGCGGTCTCCTCTTTGTGGTTGCGACCGCTGCGGGTGCCGTCCGGCTCGAACCCGAACACGGTGAGCGCGACGAGCAGGATGGCGCCGCACACGATGGCCGAGTCGGCCACGTTGAACACCGGCCACCAGCCGACGGCGACGAAATCGACGACGTGGCCCTGCAGCGGGCCGGGGTAACGGAAGATCCGGTCGACCAGGTTGCCCAGCGCGCCGCCGAGCACCATGCCCAGGCCGATCGCCCACCACAGCGACCGCAGCGTGCGCCCGATCCGGATGACGCCGACCACCACGGCCGCGGCGATCAGGGTCAGCAGCCAGGTCATGCCGGTCGCCATCGAGAAAGCCGCACCCGGGTTGCGGACCAGGGTGAAGCGCGCGAAATCGCCGATGATCGGCACCGATTCGCCCGGATCGATGAAGGCGACGGCGAGGCACTTGGTCAGCAGGTCGAGGCCGAACAGCACGACGGCGATGATCAGCAGCGTCGTCAACCGGCGGCGACCAGCGGGTTCGTCCGTTCCGGTGGCCTCGGGCACGGTGTCGGGGGCCGGTGCCGCCGAGTCGTCGCCCGTCTCGGGAACGGCAGCGTTGTCGGATGGCCGGTCTTCACTCACGCGACCATCATTCCCTAATGGCGATCGGTGCTGCGCCGCGGTGCCCGGGAGTCCCAGCTGTTACTCAGGAAGCGGTCGTACGCTGATGGCTGTGACGGTGTTGTCTAGTTCTCGCTTACCCCGCGTCGCGCGTCCCGGGGTGTTACTCGTGGCGCTCGTGCTCGGGTTCGCGACCTTCGGCGCGGGGTGCGCCGACCGCTCGGCATCGCCCGCCGATGTCGAGGGCCTCGAGCCGCTGGGCATCGGTAAGGAAGTGACGGTGCCGATCACGGCGGCGGTCACCACCTTGGTGTCGGCCGGCGACGAGCCGCGCGATCTGCTGCGACCGCGCTACCCGGCGGGCACCACGCAGGAGGTGACACTGCGCACCGACTACCGGATTCAGCAGCAGGTCAACGATCAGCCCGCGCGCGATTTCTCGCCCGCCGCGCTGACCATCCCGATGACCGCCCGCGCGGGCACCGATGGGGTCGACCTCACCGTCGGCACCGTCACCACGCCCGACCCGGCCTTGAACAAGGCGTTCACCACGGCCGACGGCTCGCACGCCGGTCTGGAGATGAGCGACCTCGGCGCGATCACCGAACTGCGGCTCGCGCCGTCACCGGATACTCCCAACACCGCCCGCGCGGCCCTGGAGCAGGCCTTCTATCAGGCCGTGTACCGCTCGATCGCGTTCCCGGACGCGCCGGTCGGCGTCGGCGCGGTGTGGACGGTGCACCAGGAGATCACCGGCGGCGTCACCCTCGATCAGATCACCACCGCCACCCTGACCAGCCGCGACGGCGACCGGCTCACCATCGACCTGCAGGTGACGCAGACCCCGACCGACAAGGTCTGGATGCTGCCCAACAACGCGGGCTCGCTCGACATCGAGGGCTATGTCATGGAGGGCACCGGCACGATCACCGTCGATCTCGGTCTCCCGCTGCCGGTCTCGGGCGCCATCGACGTCGGCGGTCAGCAGACCTACCGCGACGCGCGCAGCGTGAGCACCCTCGTGCAGACCCAGTCCACGCGCGTCTCCTGGACCGAATGATGCGCTCGACCCTGCTGCGCGCGAGCGCGGCCGCCTCGGCCTGCGCCGCGCTCGCCGGGGTCGTCGGGTGCGCTTCCGCCGACGAGCAGGCCGGGTCCTTCCCGTCCGCGGTCAGCGCGGCGCCGGGCAACGGCACGGTCGTGCGTGATCCCGCCCAGCTCGCCGCCGGCCTGCTGGCGGCCGAGGATCTGCCCGGCGACTTCAGCGTCATCCCGCCGCGCACGCCCGCCGGGGACACCGCGGCCGTCCCGCCCGCGGCGCCCACCGATCCGCCGGACTGCGGCAGGCTGCTCACCCCGATCGCCGAGCAGCGGCCCGGGTCGGCGGCCGCCGCCTCGGTCCAGTTCGCCGGGCCCAGCTATGCCACGATCGATATCGACGCCGCGAGTTATCCCGACGCGGCGCTGGCGGCCGCCTTCGACGCGCTCCAGGCGCAGCCGCGTCGCTGTGCCGCCTACACCGGCGACGACGCGGGCGTGCACATCGACTACCGCGCCGCCGGTCTCGACCAGCCGCCCGCGGGCGACGCGAGTTCGGCCTTCACCCTGACCGCCGCCAGCGAAGGGCTGACGCTCACCTCGGCGACGGCCCTGGTGCAGGTCGGCAACACCCTGGTCCAGGTGGTGGTCACCGCACCGGAGACCGTCGACCCGGGAGTGCTCGCCGACCTCACCGCCGCGCAGGTCCGCAAACTGCGCGGCTGACTCGTCAGCTGGTGGCGGGCACCGGCGGTGCGATCTTGCCGCCGAGATGGGCGATGTAGCCACGCACCTCGTCGGCCGAGCGGTCCGGCATGCCGAAGACCACCTCGGTGACGCCGAGTTCTTCCCACTGCGCGAGCTGGGCGGCGTCGTAGCGCCCGGCGAGTGCGATCACGCGCGGGGTGCCCTCGCGACCGGCTTCCCGCCAGACCCGGTGCAGCAGTTCGATCTTCTCGCCGAGATCGCCCTCGGTCGGGGTGGTGATCCAGCCGTCGGCGTGCCGGGCCAGCCAGCCGAAGGACTTCTCGGTGCCGCCCGCGCCGAGCAGGACCGGGATCGTCGGGCTGGTCGGCTTCGGCCACGACCAGCTCGGCCCGAACCGCACGAACTCGCCGTCGAATTCGGCTTCCTCCTGCGACCAGATCGCGCGCATCGCGTCGAGGTGTTCGCGCAGCACGGTGCGCCGCTTCTGCGGCGGAACGCCGTGGTGGGCGAGTTCGTCGGTGTTCCAGCCGAATCCGACGCCGAGCTCGACCCGGCCGCCGGAGAGGTGATCGAGCGAGGCGATGGTCTTGGCGAGGGTGATCGGATGATGCTCGGCGGGCAGCGCGACCGCCGTCGACAGCGTGATCCGCTCGGTCACCGCGGCCGCGGTCGCCAGCGCGACCCACGGATCGAGGGTGCGCAGGTAGCGGTCGTCGGGCAGCGAGGAGTCGCCGGTCTGCGGATGCGCCGCGGCCCGCACCACCGGGATGTGGGTGTGCTCGGGGACGTAGAACGCGTCGAAGCCGGCGTTCTCCGCCGCCAGCGCGGCATCGGCGGGCGTGATGCCCCGGTCACTGGTGAACAACACGAGCCCGTAGCGCATGTTCCGGCCCTCCGGATCAGACAACAAAACTGAAACAAGTTCTACCAGTCTTTCGGGCCGCTCGGAAGAGCGCGCGCCCGACGGTCTTTCCCCGGCTGGACGAGGGGAATAGGCTCGAACGGTCCGAGCATCAACCGCGACACGGAGGTATCCGATGTCTGATGTTTCCCCCTTTCCCGCTGGTTATCCGCGTATCTGTCCCGGAATCTCGTGTGCGGGCGCCGCGGCCGCGATCGACTTCTACACCGCGGTCTTCGGCGCGACCGAGCGCATGCGGATGCCCGGTCCGGACGGCACCGTGGCGCACTGTGAACTCCTGATCGGCGACTCGGTGCTGATGGTCGGCGACCCGGCGCCGGAAATGGGTTTCCTCGACCCGACGGCGGTCGGCGGTTCGCCGGTCAACCTGATGGTCTACGTCCCCGACGCCGACGCCGCGTTCGCCGCCGCCCTCGGCGCGGGCGCCACCGAGATCAATCCGATGACCGACCAGTTCTACGGCGACCGCACTGGTGCCTTCGAAGACCCATGGGGCCACCGCTGGACGGTGGCGACCCACATCGAAGACGTCACGCCCGAGGAGATGCAGCGCCGTATGGACGAGATGATGAACGCGGCGGGCTGACCCCGCCGTCAGGCGGGCACGATCGAATCACCCACCACCCGGACGGGTTTCGCCGGCAGCGGCGCCGTGGCAGGCCCCGCGGTGACGCTGCCGTCGAGCCCGAACCGGCTCCCGTGACACGGGCAGGCGATCGAGCCGTCGGCGACCGAGCCGACCCGGCACCCGGCATGCGTGCACGTCGAGGACAACCCGACGAACGTCCCCGCCGTCGGCTGTGTGATCACGGTGTCGCCCACGATCACCCCGCCGCCCACCGGCACATCGGCGGTCTTCGCCAACGCGCCCGTCGGCCCGCCCGCCGGGGCCTGTGCCCCCGCGGGCGCGCTCTCGTCCGTGCCCGCGCAGGCGGTCAGCGTGGCGGCCGCGGCGAGGACCCCCGCGCCGACGACGACGGTCCTGCGGTCGAGCTGGATCTCACTACTGGTCATCGTGGAACTCCGATCGGAACTGGCGAGGGGAGCCGGTGGCCGGGCGTTCCGGCCGCTCCCTATCGGTTCAACGGGACCGGCGGGTCCCGGGTTCGACCTCGGGACCGGATCGGGCCCCTTCTCCGGGAGTTCCCCGATGCGGCCGGGACGGGTGCGGGCCTACTGTCACGCTCGTGAAGGCGATCGTGCAGCAGGTATACGGATCTTCGGCGATGCTGGAGGTGGCCCGGGTCGAGCGGCCCGTAGCGGGGAACGGGCAGGTGCTGGTCCGGGTGCGCGCGGCGTCGCTGAACGCGCGGGACTGGCACATCATGCGAGGCGATCCGCGGATCGCGCGGTGGATGGACCGGTCGGTGTTCGGGCGGCGTGGGCCCGCGCAGCCGATTCCCGGCGGGGACTTCGCGGGGGTCGTCGAGGCGGTCGGGGCCGGGGTGACAGATCTGCGCCCGGGCGAGGAGGTGTACGGCGAGTCGATCAGCGGCGCGTTCGCCGAGTATCTGGCGGTCGACCGGTCGGTGGTCGCCGCCAAGCCCGCGGGACTGAGCTTCGCCGAGGCGGCGGCGGTGCCGTTGGCGGCCAATACCGCGCTCACCTGTCTGCGCCACGTCGCGGCCGGGGACCGCGTGCTGATCATCGGGGCCTCCGGTGGGGTCGGCACCTTCGCGGTGCAGCTCGCGCTCGCCGCGGGCGCCGAGGTCACCGGGGTGTGCAGCACCCGCAATGTCGAACTGATTCGCGGGCTCGGTGCCGCGCGAGTCGTCGACTACACCCGCGACCCGGTGCCCGGCCTCTACGACACCGTCCTCGACCTGGCCGGCAGCCGGCGCCTGCGCGAGCTGCTGCGCCTGGTCGAGCCGACCGGCACCCTGGTCCTGTCCGGCGGCGGAAACTACACCGGCGGTAGCCTTTTCGGCCCGATCGGGCTCATGGCCCGCGCCCAGCTGAGCCGACTGTTCGTGCGCCCCACGATCCGGGTGCCGATGGCGAACCAGAGCAGCGCGGCGCTCGACGAACTCCGTGACCTGATCGACACGGGCCGAATCCGTCCGATCATCGACCGCACCTACCCGCTCGACGAGGTCCCCGCCGCGATCCACTACCTGGAAACCGAGCACGCCAGGGCGAAGATCGCGATCACCGTCGGCTGACCGCCGTCACTGCAGCCGGAACTCCATCATCGCGATCGCGTCGTCGACCGCGACGATGAGATTCTCCAGCCGGGTGTACGGGTCGGGCGCCGACAGGGCCGCCTGCCGGTCGGTCGGGCCGATCGGCAGGCGCGCGGCCAGCTCGTAGGAGCGCACCGTCGGGTCGTCGGACAGCCCGTCGAGCGAGGCCGACGGCGGTGGCCGCCGGATCCCGGAGCGGCGCGCGAGCTGCGCGGTGAGCGTGTGCAGCCGGTCGGCGCGTTTGCGCAGGTCGGCCAGCAGTTCGCTGTCGTCGGCGCCGACGCCGTCGGGCCACACAGACACCTCGGCTCGCGGATACGGCGCGTCGGTGAGCCACTCGTCGACCCGGATCCGCTCGGTGCCCGCGCAGCGCAACCGGAACCGCGAGCCCGACAGCTCGACGACATCGGTGATCCGGGCGAGGACGCCGAGGTCGGTCCGGACCTCGCCGCCGCCGACCTCGTGGCCCCGCGCGATGAGGACCACGCCGAACTCGGGCTCCCGCCGCCCGTCGAGGCAGTCCTCGACCAACGCGACATAGCGCGGCTCGAAGATCTGCAACGACAGCGGCTCGCCGGGCAGTAGGACCGCGCCCAACGGGAACATAGGGATCTCCACCCCCACAGCATGCCCGCTGTCGCGCAGACCGTGCCCATCCGACATGCGCGAGCGTCAGATCCCCGGGTCATCCCTTCGCGATCGCCTCGAACACGGTCGGGTCGACCAGCGTGGAGGTGTCGCCCAGCTCCCGGCCCTCGGCCACATCGCGCAGCAGTCGGCGCATGATCTTGCCGCTGCGGGTCTTGGGCAGCTCGGGCACCAGGTGGATCTCGCGCGGCCGGGCGATCGGGCTGATCTCCAGGGAGACAGCGGCCTTGAGCTCGGTGACCAGCGTGTCGTCCGGCGCGGCCGAGCCGGTGAGGATGACGAAGGCGACGATGCCCTGCCCGGTGGTCGCGTCGGTGGCGCCGACGACGGCGGCCTCGGCCACGGCCGGGTGTCCGACGAGGGCCGATTCGACTTCGGCGGTCGAGATGCGATGGCCGGACACGTTCATCACGTCGTCGACCCGGNGTGGCGCCGACGACGGCGGCCTCGGCCACGGCCGGGTGTCCGACGAGGGCCGATTCGACTTCGGCGGTCGAGATGCGATGGCCGGACACGTTCATCACGTCGTCGACCCGGCCCAGGATCCACAGGTCGCCGTCGGCGTCGAGCTTGGCGCCGTCCCCGGCGAAGTACCACCCCTCGGAAGCGAAACGCTGCCAATAGGTTTCACGGAAGCGGTCCATGTCGTTCCAGATTCCGCGCAGCATCGACGGCCACGGCTGATCCAGGACCAGCAGACCTGAGGCGTCGTTGTCCAGCGGGGTCCCGTCGTCGTCGACCACCGTCGCCGAGATCCCCGGCAGCGGCGCGGTCGCGGCGCCCGGCTTGGTGGCGGTGACGCCGGGCAGTGGCGAGATCATGATGGCGCCGGTTTCG
>NZ_JBCGFB010000124.1:0-17513 GCF_038752175.1 Nocardia sp. No.11
CGCGCTCGCCGACGGCCGCTCCGCCCGCGACGCCGTGATGGCGGGCCTGGCGACCGCGACGGCAGCGGTGCGGGGGATGTCGCGCAGCAGCGAGTACGCGCCCTCGTGCACCTACGTGTCGGCGATCGTGCGCGAAACCGTCGAGGGCACCGAGATCACCGTCGCCAATGTCGGGGACAGCCGGGCCTTCTGGCTCGCCGCGGGCGACCCGACCGCCTCGCGCAGGCTCAGCGTCGACGACTCCTGGGCCCAGGCCCTCGTCGACGCGGGCGCCCTCGACGAGGAAGCCGCCATGCACGACCCGCGCGCGCACACGCTGCTGCGCTGGCTCGGCGCCGACGGCGGGGAAGCGCCGTGGTCGGCCAACTGCCTGCAGAGCATGGTCGTCACCGAACCCGGCACGCTGCTGCTGTGCAGCGACGGTCTGTGGAATTACCTGCCCGACGCCGTCGCCCTCGCCGGGTTCACCGTCGAGACCTCACCGCAGGCCGCGGCCCGCGCGCTGGCCGACTTCGCGCTGAACAGCGGCGGCAGCGACAACATCACGGTCGCGCTGGCCCCGGTCCCCGCGCCCGCTGCCGTTCCGCACGATCCAGGAGTGTCATGAGCTCAGCCGAGACCGCAGGAATATCGATCGCCGTCGACCAGAACGAGTTCCTCGCCGAGGGCACGCGCGTGGTCGACGCCGTGCTGACGGTGGCCACCGGCCCCGAACTCGCCGCCGTCGCCACGCCGCCGCCCCGGCTGGAGATCCTGATCATCGACTGTTCGGGGTCGATGGGCAACAAGCGCAAATTCGAGAACGCGCGCACCGCCACGCGCACCGCGCTCGACGAGATCCCCGACGGCACCGCGTTCGCGATCATCGAGGGCACCGAGTCCGCGCGGATGATCTACCCGACCGGCGCCCTGTCGGCGCCGGCGGATCACGGCCATCGGGGCGCGGCCCGGCGCGCGCTGGACAAGCTGCGCCCCGACGGCGGCACCGCCATGGGTTCCTGGCTCGCGCTGGCCCGTCAGGTCGCCGCCGCGCATCCCGGCGCGCAGGCGCACGCCATCCTGCTCACCGACGGCAAGAACGAACACGAGACGCCGGAGCAGCTGGCCACCGAACTCGATCGCGCCGAAGGCCTTTTCGTCTGTGACTGCCGGGGCGTCGGCGACGACTGGATGGCCGCCGACCTGCACAAGATCTCCTCGAAGCTGTCCGGCGACGCCGACATGGTCGCCGATCCGAAGGATCTGGCCGCCGACTTCGCGAAGATGATGCAGTCCTCGGTGGCTCGGGTCATCCCGGAGCTCACCTTGAAGGTGTGGACCCCGGCGGGCGCGCGGGTGCGGATGGTCAAGCAGGTCGCGCCGGTGCTCGAGGACCTCACCGCGCGCCGTACCGACGCGGGCCCGCAGGTGGGGGAGTACCCGCTCTCGTCGTGGGCCGCCGAGGAGCGGGAATACCACGTGCAGATCGAGCTGGAACCGGCCGCGCCCGGCCGCGAGAAACTGGCCGCGCGCCTGAGCGTGCTGGCCGGTGACGAGGTGCTCGGTCAGGGGCTGGTGCGAGCGGTCTGGACCACCGACACCACCCTGTCCACCCGGATCAGCACCCGTGTCGCCCATTACACCGGGCAGGTCGAACTGGCCCAGGCCGTCCAGGAGGGGCTGGCCGCGCGCCGCAACGGCGATCTGACCACCGCGACCGCGAAACTGCGGCGCGCGGTGGAGCTGGCCGCGGCCTCCGGGCACGAGTCCACCGCCAAGCTGCTGCGCAACGTGGTGGAGGTCGACGACCGCGACGGCACGGTCAAGCTGCGCGGCCAGGTCGCCGCCGCCGACGAACTCGCGCTCGACATCCGCTCGACCAAGACCGCGCGGGTCCGGCCGGAGGGTTCCTGACATGCCCATCTGCGCGGACGGGCATCAGTCGCGCTCCCTGGACTACTGCGATGTGTGCGGCTCGGCGCTGACCGGTACCGGCGCATCGGATCCGGCCGAGCTGCGGCTGTGCCCGTCCTGCGCCACGCCGACCAGTGGCCGGTTCTGCGAGGTCTGCGGGTACGACTCGGCCCTGCCCGCGCCCGCGCGACCCGAGCCCGACCCCCGCCGCGCCGACCCGACGCTCGTGCGCGTGGACGGGCCACGCGCGGACTCACCGGCCCGGGTCTGGGTCGCGCGGGTCTTCGCCGACCGCGAGTTCTACACCAGGGTCCAGGCCCGCAAGGGGCCCGATGCCGAGCGCGTCGCGTTCCCCGACTTCTATCCGGAACGACGGATCCCGCTGCACGGCAACCAATTCCTGATCGGCAAGCGCTCGACCTCGCAGGGCATCGTGCCCGAGATCGACCTGGGTATCGCCCCGGCCGATCTCGGGGTGTCGCGCGCGCACGCGCTGATCCGGGCGGACCCGGCCGGTGGGCTCACCGTCACCGACCTCGGCTCCACCAACGGGACCAGCCTCGACGGCGCCGAGGAACCGATCCCGTCGCAGATCGCGGTCGAGCTGCGCGCGGGCAGCCGGATCCACGTCGGCGGGTGGACCACCATAGTGATCGACACGGGACCATAGACGAACCCGTTCGCCGAACCGTAGGGTCGGGACCATGACGAAGTTCGACGGGAAGACCTGCCTGATCACCGGTGCCGCCAGCGGGCTCGGCCGCGCCACCGCGTTCGCGGCCGCCGCCAAAGGCGCTGCCCTCGTGCTCACCGATATCACCGCCGACGCGCTCGCCGAGACCGCTGCCGAGCTGCGCGCGGCCGGCGCCACGGTGCCTCTCGCGCACGCCGCCGACGTCAGCGATCATTCCGCCGTGGTCGGTCTGGCCGCGCACACCTTCGAGGCGGTCAGCCGGGTCGACATCGTCATGAACGTGGCGGGCATCGCCACCTGGGGCACCGTCGACAAGCTCACCCACCAGCAGTGGCGGCGCACCGTCGACATCAATCTGATGGGCCCGATCCACGTCATCGAGGAGTTCGTGCCGCCGATGATCGCGGCGGGCCGCGGCGGTCACCTCGTCAACGTCTCCTCGGCGGCCGGGTTGTTCGGTCTGCCTTGGCACGCGCCCTACAGCGCCACCAAGTTCGGCCTGCGCGGTGTGTCGGAGGTACTGCGGTTCGACCTGCGCAGGCACAAGATCGGTGTCAGCCTGGTGCTGCCCGGCGCGATGGCGACCCCGATGGTCGACAGCGTCGACATCGCCGGTGTCGATCGCGACAACGCGGCACTGCAGAAGGCGATGCGGCTGTTCCTGCGCCACGCGGTGACCCCCGAGCAGGCCGCCACCGCCGTGGTGAAGGGCGTGGAGCGCAACCGCTACTGGGTCTACACCTCTCGCGACATCCAGCTCGCGCACTGGGGCCAGCGCTATGTCCCCTACGGCTACACCCTGGCCATGCGCGGCCTCAACTCGGCCATGTCCGGCTACGCCGCCAAGAACGCCCTGGTCCGCTGACCGGCCGCCCCGGATCGAATGATCCGGGGCGCGAACCGATGTCGCCGGGATCAGGACGCGGCGACCTCGTGCCCGGGCACGTAGGACCGGCACGATCAATTCCGTCGTCGCGGTCCGGGTCGACGAGGGCCTGGTCGCAGGTCTCGACGCCATGCGCACCCGGCCAGGCCGGCCCGGATCGAACAGGCGACGACCCTGCGCCGCTGACCTCGCTCAGCGCACCAGATCGCTGGGGTCGGTATTGGCCCCGCACAGGATGACGCAGACCCGCTCGCCGGGTTCGGGCCGGTACGCCGCGCCGGCACCACCGTCGAGCAGCGCGGCGAGCGCGGTCGCCGCGCCCCATTCGACCGCGATCCGGTGCTCGTCCCAGAGCTGCCTGCGCGCCCGCCGGATCAGCTCGTCGTCGACCAGCACCGAGCGCACGCTCTCGTGTTGCGCGGCGGCCAGCGCCATGGCCGAGACATTCGGCGCGCCCAGGGAATCGGCGGCCACCGAGTCGACGGTGACCTCGACCGGCCTGCCTGCCGCGAGCGTCGCGTCGAGCGAGCGGCAGCCCACCGGCTCGACCGCGACCGTGCGGATCCCGAGATGCTGTGCGGCGACGGCCGTTCCGGTGAACAGCCCGCCTCCACCGACGGCGACGAGCACCGTGTCGAGATCGGGCACGCGCGCGTGGATTTCGCGCAGCAACGTGCCCGCCCCCGCCGCGATGAGCGGATGGTCGTAGGCGTGCGAGGACAGCGCGCCGCTGGTCGCGGCGAACTCCTGGCACGCGGCCAGCGCCTGCTTGTATTCCGGACCGATCAGTCGTACCTCGGCGCCGTAGTCACGCAATCGCCGGATCTTGACCGGGGGAGCGGTGTCGGGCAGGAACACCGTCGCGGGCACCCCCGCTTCGCGCGCGGCCCACGCGCAGGCGAGCCCCGCGTTGCCGCCGGAGGCGATCGTCACACCGGCCGCGGGCAGCGTTCCCGCGGCCGCGTGCGCGCGCACGAAATTCTGCGCGCCCCGCGCCTTGAACGAGCCCGTGAACTGCAGGAACTCCAGTGCGAAGGTCAGCGGATCGGTGCCGGGAGCGGCCGGTGCGACGGTGATCGGGCGGACCAGTCCGTCGATCCTGGCGGCGGCGGCCTCGATGTCGTCATAGGTCGGTGTCACTCCTCGACTATGCCATCGCCACAGCACCGTCGAAGGCGCTCCGGACCCCCTGCTGACCGGGCGAATTGTTACGGCGGGTTTACGCAGCCCTGAGGCTGGGTAAATAACAGATCGGTAACGAGCTCGAAGACGGGATGGCGTGTCGGTCTGGGGACGCGAACTCCCCGAGGTGATCCGGCGCACGTCCCGGCGTGTCAGCAAAGGATGTGCACATGAGCGAGCGCAGCGAACGGTGGCCGAACGCGGCCACCCACGCGGTCATGGCCGAACCGGCCGAAAGCGAGGTCCGGGCATGAGTGCGAACCTGATGATCGTGGACGACGACGTCCAGATGCGCGGCGATCTGCGCCGTGCGATGGAAGACGAGGGATACGCCGTCGCCGAGGCGGGTGTCCCCGAGGACGCTCTCGACCAACTCCGCAGCGACGGACCGCCCGACCTGATGATCGTCGACCTCATGCGCGGGGAGACCGACGGCTTCGACTGCATCCGGGAGATCCGCCGCGACCACGACGTGCCGATCATCGTGATCAGCACCCGCTACGACACCCACGATGTCGTCGCGGCCCTCGAGGCGGGCGCCGACGATTTCGTCAGCAAACCGTTCGAGATCAAGGAGATCACCGCGCGGATGCGCGCGCTGCGCCGGCGTGCCCGGATCACCGCCGATCGCGACGTCACGCCCGAGTCCGTCCTCGACGCCGACCCGGTGGCGCCGCTGGTGCTGGCCACCGACGCGGGTGCGGTCCGCCGCGGCGACGAGGAGATCCACCTCACGGTCACCGAGTTCCGCCTGCTGTGCGAACTCGCCGAGACCCCGGGCCGGGTGCTCAGTCGTGCCGTCCTACTCGAAAGAGTCTGGGACCAGGGCTTTTTCGGCGACGAGCGGATCGTCGACGTACACGTGCGCCGGTTGCGCACCAAGATCGAACGCGACCCGTCCGACCCGCGCATCGTGGTCACGGTGCGCGGCCTGGGCTATCGGCTCGATCCGCAAGCGTAGTAAAAGACTCGTCATACAACTGCAAAGAGCTCGACACAGAGACCGCAAAGTCGGTTCGACACTGTAGAGATATGCCTTCGTCCACCGTGTCCATCGAATCCGCTTCCGCCCCTGCGGTTCTCGGTTCCGAACCGAGACTGCGCCCACCGCGGCTGGGTGACGGAGCCCAGCTGTGGCGGATCGCCCGCGACTCGCAGGTGCTCGATGTCAACTCCAGCTACGCCTACCTGCTGTGGTGTCGCGATTTCGCCGCCACCTCGCTGGTCGCCGAAAGCGACGGCCGGGCGGTGGGATTCGTCATCGGTTACGTCCGCCCGGAAGCGCCGGACACCGTGTTCGTCTGGCAGATCGCCGTCGACGCCGAGTTCCGCGGCCGCGGCCTGGCCGCCCGGATCCTGCACGCGCTGCTGGATTCGGTGGCCCCCGCCGGCATCACCACCCTGGAAACCACGATCTCACCCGGCAACACCGCCTCCCAGGCGCTGTTCGCCGCGGTGGCCCGCGAGCGCGGTGCGGGTCTACGCACCGTCGCTCTGTTCGAAACGCACGATTTCCCCGATTCACACG
This sequence comes from Nocardia sp. No.11, assembly GCF_038752175.1. Classification (NCBI taxonomy): domain Bacteria; kingdom Bacillati; phylum Actinomycetota; class Actinomycetes; order Mycobacteriales; family Nocardiaceae; genus Nocardia; species Nocardia sp. No.11. The sequence goes on from NZ_JBCGFB010000124.1 coordinate 6,184, forward strand.
AGGCCGAGCAGCTGTACGTCATCGCACCCGCTCAGCGCCAGGAGGAACGACGATGATCACGACCACCGACACCAGCATCTTCGAAGCGATGGAATCGAATGTGCGTGGATACTGCCGTGACTGGCCCGCTGTCTTCGCCACCGCCGAGGGCGCATGGCTGCGCGACGAGGAAGGACGCGAGTACCTCGACTTCTTCGCCGGCGCGGGCGCGCTGAATTACGGCCACAACAACCCGGTGCTCAAGCGGGCGTTGCTGGACTACATCGCGAGCAACGGCATCACCCACGGCCTGGACATGTCCACCGTGGCCAAACGCGAGCTGCTCGAGACCATCCGCGACACGCTGCTGTCGCCGCGCGGCCTCGACTACAAGGTGCAGTTCCCCGGCCCGACCGGCGCCAATGCCGTCGAAGCCGCGCTGAAGCTGGCCCGCAAGGTGACCGGGCGCAAGACGGTGCTCAGCTTCACCAACGCCTTCCACGGCATGACCCTGGGCGCGCTGTCGGTCACCGGCAACGCCGCCAAGCGCGCCGGCGCCGGTGTGCCGCTCGAGCACGCCACGCCGATGCCCTACGACGGTTACTTCGACAACACCATCGAGGACTTCGGCTGGATGCAGCGCGTCCTCGACGACAGCTCCTCCGGTTTCGACCGCCCCGCCGCGGTGATCGTGGAGACCGTCCAGGGTGAGGGCGGGGTGAACCTGGCCCGCGCGGAATGGCTGCGGCACCTGGCCGGCCTGTGCGCCGCGCGCGACATCCTGCTGATCGTCGACGACGTGCAGATGGGCTGCGGCCGGACCGGTCCGTTCTTCTCCTTCGAGATCGCCGGCATCACCCCCGACATCGTCACGCTGTCCAAGTCGATCGGTGGCTACGGCCTGCCGATGGCGCTGGTGCTGCTCAAGCCCGAGCACGACCAGTGGGCGCCGGGTGAGCACAACGGCACCTTCCGCGGCAACAACCCCGCCTTCGTCACCGCGACGGCCGCGCTGCGCGAGTACTGGAGCGACGACAAGCTCGCCCAGCGCACCGCCGCCAACGGCGAATACGTCGGGCGCACCCTGTCCGCGATCGCCGATCGCTACGACGGCGTCACGACCCGTGGTCGCGGCATGGTGCACGGCATCGTCTTCGACGACCCGTCGCAGGCGGGCAAGGTCTGCCGCACCGCCTTCGAGCAGGGCCTGCTGGTGGAGACCTCCGGCTCGATGGACGAGGTGGTGAAACTGTTGCCGCCGTTGACACTCGGCAGCGACGAACTCGCCCGTGGCCTGTCGGTCCTGTCGTCCTCGATCGACACCGTGTGTGGAGGTGCCGCATGATCGTGCGCACCACTGCCGAGATCACCGGCACCGAACGCGACGTGGCAGGCCCCGGCTGGCGCAGCAAGCGCATCGTGCTGGCCGGGGACCGGGTCGGTTTCTCCTTCCACGAGACCACCATCGAGGCGGGCACCGTCCACGAGTTCCACTACCAGAACCATGTCGAGGCGGTCTGGCTGATCGAGGGTGAGGGCAGCCTGCTCGACCTCGACAACGAAGCCGTCTACCAGCTCGGCCCCGGGTCGATGTACCTGCTCGACGGCAACGAACGTCATCAGGTCAACGCCCGGACCCGGCTCCGGATGCTGTGTGTGTTCAACCCGCCCGTCACCGGCCGCGAGATACACGACGAGAACGGGGTGTATCCGCTCATCGTCGAGGAGGAGGATGCCCGTGTCTGATCGGCTCGACCGCTACCCGACCCGGCTGATCGAACCGGCCCCGCATATCGAACGCTCCGATCCGACAGTGTGGGGCCGGGTCTCCTCGCCCGAGCTGGCAGGTTTCGACGCCAACGGTTACGCGGTGATCCCCGACCTGCTCAGCCCCGACGAAGTCGCCGCGTTCGGCGCGGAGATCGGCCACCTCGCCGCCGATCCCGTGCTCTACGGCGACGACCGGGTGGTGGTGGAGCCGGTGGCCGGACAGGTGCGTTCGGTGTTCCAGGTGCACCGGCTCAGCAAGCCGATCGCGGAGCTGGTGGCCGAGTCGCGGATCGTCGGGCTCGCCGAGCAGATCCTCGGCTCGGCGGTGTACCTGCATCAGACCCGGGTCAACTACATGCCCGGGTTCGGTGGCAGCGGGTTCGCCTGGCACTCCGATTTCGAGACCTGGCACGCCGAGGACGGCATGCCCGCCCCGCGAGCAGTGAGCCTGTCGATCGCGCTGACCGACAACTACCCGTTCAACGGCAGCCTGATGCTCATGCCCGGCTCGCACCGCACCTTCGTGCCGTGCCTGGGGGAGACGCCCGAGGGGCACTACCGGGAATCGTTGCAGGAGCAGCGGATCGGTGTGCCGACCAACGACGACATCACCTTCCTCGCCGCCCGCTACGGCATCACGCAGTTCACCGGGCGGGCCGGGTCGGCCCTGCTGTTCGATTCGAACCTGATGCACGGTTCGTCGAACAACATCACGCCGTTCCCACGCTCGAACATCTTCCTGGTGTTCAACAGCGTGGACAACGCGCTCGACGAGCCGTACGCGGCGCCGCGGCACCGGCCCGCGCACATCGCGTCCCGCGAGGTGGCTCCGGTGCGCGAGGCGGGTCCGGACGTGGTGTCGGTGCTGGCGGACCAGGCGCGTTAGCGCGGAAGTTCGGTGAGGGAGGCCGCGGCCCGCGGATCGTCGTGGGCCGCGGCCTTCCACCAGTGTTCGGCCCCGGCGCGATCACCGTCGCGCAGCAGCAGCACCCCCAGGTCGTAGGCGGCGGCACTGTGCCCGGCCTCGGCGGCCTGCGTCAGCAGTGTGCGCGCCGAATCGTGTTCGCCGCGTTCGTTCATCGCGGTCCCCAGGTCATAGAGCGCACGACCGATGCTCTGCCCGCCCGAGGTCTGCGGCGCGCGCAGGGTCGGCGCCGCGATCACCGGTGTCGACTCGACGTCCCGATCCGGTCGGATCTCCGGCGGCGGGGGAGCCGGGTGGCCCGCTGACCGGAAGTCGCGCGCTGCCGACATCGGCGGTTCGGACGGCAGGACGGTCGGTGGATCGGCCGCCGGTCGCATGCCGGTCGCCGGTGGCAGGACCGCCGAGGCGGGAACGACCTCGTCCGCTGCCGCCGATGCCGGTTCCTGTGGACCTGAGATCGGTTGCCGGGGAGGCGCAGCCAGCTGAGCGAAGGCCGCTGCCAGCGAACTGGTCGACGGCCTCGTGATCGCTTCCGAAGGTTCAGCTGTCGGCACCGCAACCGCCACTGGGGGCCCCATGGTCGGGAATGCGGTGGGCGCAGGAGGCTCAGGTGTCGGCATCGCAGCTGCTGACGGAGGCATCGCAAACGGGAATGCGGTGGGTGCCAACGCTTCGGGCGTCGGCGTCGCGACAGCTGCTGGGGGCCTGGTAGTCGGGACCGTGGCCGATGCCGGCGGTTCAGCTGTCGGCTCCGCGCCGGTTGCCGGTGGCCTGGCGTTCGGATTTGCCGACAGTGTCGGCAACGCGGAAGCCGGGGGTTCAGTTCGCGAGAACACCGACGGCGCCAGGGGATCGGCTGTTGGGAGGGCCGCCGCCAGCATCGCGGCCGTGATGGCGGGAGTCGGCGGCATGGTGACGGGCGCGAACGGGGTGTGTGCCGTGGCGGCCCGGATCGACGGCGGCGCGAGGGCGGAGGCCGGTGCCACGAACGGCGCGGGGTCCGGCGCCGGGAAGGTGGTCAGCTCCACCACGAGCTCGTTGAAATCCGGTGTGCCGGGCCCGGTGCTGCACCACAGCGTGGACGCGCCGCCCGGGAACAGATCGATGACCATGCCGTAGTTGCCGGTCCAGGACTGCTGGCTCCCCGACCCGGCCACCCAGACCGGGGTGAGTGTGAACAGCGGCTCGGGCCCGTCCACGGTGACCGTGATGTCGACGCCGTCGGCGAGCGCGTCGTACCAGATGTCGACGCCCTGCAACGATTTCCCGTTCAGGTGCACATACCCGCCCTGCACGGTCAGGCCGAGGCCGAGCCCGGTCACCTCGGGCGGCGCCAGCACCGAGACCGCACGCAACCGCACCGCCGTCGTTCCGGCCGGCAACGCCTCGGCGTACATCGGATATACCTCGGCGCCGCACCAGTCGATCGGGTCGGCGCTGGTGTAGCGCTGTTCGAGGGGAATCGGGTCGCCGAAAGGTCGCGCGCCGGGATGATTCATCGGTGCAGCCCACCCTTTCCGCGTTCGACCCCCATGCGGCGCCTGACGCTGGCCGCGGTTGCGCGCTACACCGTACTCGCGTCTACGAGATACCGCGACCCTTTCCGCGCAACGTCCCGGCGAACTCGCTGACCTGCGTCCGGAGTCGGATCCGAAGTCTCGGCAACGATTTTCGCCGGGGCGTGCCCGGCCTGCGGGTCACACAGCGACCGATTCGCCGATCTCCTCCTCGATCGCCGCGGGCGTGACCGGCTTCGGCGCGATGCGCGCCTCGTGGCGGCCCGCGACCACGACGAGCACGACGCCGACGGCGAGCCACGCGAACAGACCGAGCAAACGCGCCCCGAACCCGGCGGCGGCGTCGAAGTACAGCAGCGTGCGGAGGCCCTCGACGAAGTCGGCGCCGTTCCAGAACGAGTGCAGCGCACCGAAGAACCCGTTCTGCAGCTGCGGTCCGTAGACGCCGCCGGAGGTGGTGAAGTTCAGCATCACGAACAGGGCGATGAGCGCGAGCGTCGTCCAGCGCTTCAGGAAGGTGTGCAACCCGATCCCGATCAGGATGATCCCCGCGCTGTAGAGCCAGGCGACCCCGAACACCGCCGCGTAGTCGTGGTCGACGACCCCGAACACCGGGCCCGCGACGAGAATCCCGATCAGGCTCACCACGAACGCCGTCACCACACCGATCGCGGCGCGCACCCGCATCCGCAGCATCGCGCCCGCCGCCCCGATCACCGCGACACTGCCGTAGGCGCCCACGCTCAACGCGACCAGCAGGAAGAACAGGCCCTGCCCGGTCGGATCGCCGTCGGCCTTCGCGGTCACATCGGTGACGACCAGCGGCACGCCCTGATGATCGGACACCCGCCGGAATGCCACCTCGGCGGCCATCGCGGTGGTGTCGGAGCCTGCCGTGGCGACGAGCAGTTCCGGACGCCGCTCGTCGGGCACGTAGGCGCCGGTGAGGTCGCGATTGCCCAGCGCCTCGATCGCCGCGTCCCGGGTGGGCACGGTGATGATGTCGACGCCGTCACCCGCCTTGTCCTTCATCGTCTGCGCCAGCACCATCGCCTGCGGTGACTCGCCGACCACGGCCAGTTCGAGATGGTTCGGCGTCGGCTGGTGGAACGCGCCGAGATACGCGAACGCCATACCGAGGCACATCAGCAACGGAGTCAGCAGATGTCCGGCGACATGCCGGAGCTGGGTGGTGGTCATCGACGGAGATCTCCAAACAGTTGGTAAATGCAACTATGATTGTTGTAGCATACAACTATGAATGCGCCCGACACAAGAACCGCCGCCGTGGACGCCATCCAGCGCGAGCTCACCGCCTTCGCCCGCCGCGCGCGTGGCCGCGCCGCCGAGCTGCACCCCGAACTGAGTCTGGTCGCCTACAGCATCCTCGATCTGATCCTGGAGCGTGGCGGGTGTCAGGCCACCGATCTGGCCGAACAGTTCCTGCTCGACAAGTCGACCGTCAGCAGGCAGGTCGGCGCGCTCGAGCGGCTCGGCTACCTCACCCGCGAGGTCGACTCCGGCAACCGGCGCAATCACCTCCTGCACGCCACCGAGTCCGGCCGGATCGTCGCGCGCGAGGCCGAGCGCCGCCGCCGCGAGGCCTTCACCGAGCGTTTCGCCGACTGGACCGACGCGGACGTCACGGCCCTGGCGACCCTGCTCACCCGCTACAACCGGGGCGACTGAACGCACCCCGCCGTCGGCGCCGGAATCGCTCCGACCAGCCCGATCGGGCATCCCGCTGGCTATTGCGCGGGTCACCACCGCCGACGGGCGATGGCGCGGTGCGGCCCGCGAGTCGGTATAGTCGCCGCGGATGAGTAGTGACACCACCCACCCTGCGCAGCAGCCTTCCCCACGCCCGATCAATCGAGCATGGTGGCTGGTGCCGGTGTTGCTCACCGTGGTCTCGATCGCGTGCGTGCGCATACCACTCTGGCCGTTCGAGCAGTACTCCGGCGGTTTCATCGACTTGCAGGTGTACCGCCTCGGCATCGAGGCCATGCGCGACGGCGCCGACATGTACGGCCAGCTGCCCAAGACCTCCATCGGGATCGGTCTGCCGTTCATCTACCCACCGTTCGCCGCCATCGCGCTCGCGCCCTTCGCGCTGCTGCCCTGGGGCGCGGCGAAGATCCTCTATGTGGTGGCCTCGGTCGCCGCGCTCGGCTGGACGCTGTTCCTCGTCGCCCGCCGCTACCACCGCGACAACCGTCAGGCCGCGCTGCTGGTGACCGCGTGCGCGCTGCCCGCCGCGATGCTGCTGGAACCGGTGCGCTCGACGATCGACTTCGGTCAGGTCAACTTGCTGCTGATGGTGCTCGTCGCCACCGACTGCCTGTTGCCCAAGACCCGCTATCCGCGCGGCATGCTGATCGGCCTGGCCGCCGCCATCAAGCTGACGCCCGCCGCGTTCGTGCTGTTCTTCCTGGTCCGCAAGGACTACAAGGCCGCGGCCACCGCCGCCGCCACCGGCGCCGTCGCCACCATCGCCTCGTTCGCGCTGCTGCCCGGTGAATCCACCCGCTACTGGTTCGGCGGCCTCGGCAACGTCTCTGGCCTGAGCGGCTCGGCGTTCCACACCAACCAGTCCATCCAGGCCGTGCTGGCTCGCCTGCACGTCACCGGGCTGCCGTTCGACGCGCTCTGGCTGGTCCTGGGTGGCCTGCTGCTGGTCCTCGTCGTCGCCGCCATGCGCAAGGCCGCCGACGCCCCCGCGATCGCGCTGGCCCTCAACGCGGTTTTCACACTGCTGCTCTCGCCGATCTCGTGGTCGCACCACTGGGTGTGGATCGCGCCCGCGTTGCTGGCCATCGTCTGCCACGCGCGCACTCTGCCGATCGCCAGCGCAGGCGGCTGGTACGCCACGGCCGTCGTGGTGGCCGCGGTGTTCGTCATCGCGCCGCACAGCTTCCTGCCCGACGGCGAACACCGCGAGACCTCGTGGGCGTGGTGGCAGCACGTCGTCGGTGACACCTATGTGTGGCTTGCGGTCGGCCTCGTCGTGCTGTTCCTGGTCACCGGCCGTCACACCGCCGCCACGAAGGCGACGGAGCCCACCGTCGTCGAGGAACCCGCGCGCGCCCGCTGAGTCGCGCGAAGGCCGTGGAGGTCCGGGTCGCCCAGCATTCTGCCGCGGCACCCGGCGGACCTGTCCCGCCGCCTGGGGTCGTCCGATCGGCGCCTGGGCCCGTGCGCAGATCGTCGTCATGCGTCTTGAACCGGGCACCCGCGCCCTGTGCGAGGTCGTCGGCGAACCCATGGCAACCGCCGACGACGCCACCACGATGTTCGAATCCATCGCCGGCGTCCGCCGGTGCTACGACCTCGGCGCGGGTCACCACCTCCTCGGCGTCGTTTCTCGACCCGGCCGACGGCACCGACACGGCCCCGGCTTCTTCACGTCGCGCCGCGCCGTCCTGTTCGACCCGGCCGACTCCGTCGCCCTCCGAGTCGCCGCAGCGCCGTGGACGGACCGCCTCCCCGCGGTCACGGCCGCACCGGTCGATCCCACGCCGGGAACCGGCTTGCCGGCCCGCCCCGACGGCATCGTCGCCTGGGCCACCGAAACTCCGCCCGCCGCCCTCATCCGCTGGCTCCGCCGACGGCGTGAGGCCCGGACGTCCGCCGACGTCCGAGCCCCACGTGGAAACCATTGCCAGACAGCCCTGATCGGCTCACACGGCGTCGAACGCGGCCGCCTTGGCCTGGATGTAGGCGACGTAGCGCACGGTGAACACCATCGGCACCGCGAACGTCAGCGCGTGCGCGAGTGTGCGGGGCCAGGTGTCGGCGTGCGCGAGCAGCGCCAGCAGCACCGCACCGACCGCGAAGCTCGCCGTCCACACCGCGGTCAGCACATACCCGGTCCGCACGAACAGCGGCTCCTCCCAGACCTCCTGCGGGGTGGTCTGTTTCGCGATCCCGAGGGTGAACGGCATCCCGACCGCGAGCGAGACACCAGCGATCAGTGCCAGCGCGGTGTGCGAGAGCGCGGGGGAGTAGGCGTGCAGTCCGGTGTCGGGGTCGCCGAACGCCAGCACGGTCAGCCCCACGAAGAACGCCAGCGTCCCGACCTCGATGATCAGCGCGTCGAACCCGGCCCCGCTCCGCCTGCGGCCCACCACCTCGGCGAGCGCCAGGGCTGCGGCGACGAGCGCCGCCCACGCCCAGTACTGGCCGGGAACGAGCGCGTAGACGATCCACGGGGCGAAGGTGCGCAGGTAGGACATGGTGGCTCCCTGAGTACGCGGTAGACGCGACATTCCAATTCAGACAGGTCGAAATTAGATGTTCTTGTTCAGACATGTCAAGAGTGGAAGGTAAGATGATGGACATGAGCCTCCGTCACGCCCTGCTCGGCCTGCTCGCCGACCGCCCCGCCAGCGGCTACGACCTGATCCACCGCTTCAAGGAATCCCTCGCCAACGTCTGGCCCGCCACTCAGAGTCAGATCTACACCGAACTCACCAAGCTCGCCGACGCCGGAGAGATCACCGTCTCCGACGAGGGCCCCCGCGGCCGCAAGGAATACACGATCACCCCCGCCGGCCTCGCCGACCTCCGCCACTGGCTCACCGAGGTCGCCCCCAAACCGATCACCCGCAACGAAACCCTCCTGCGCGTCTTCTTCCTCGACGCCCTCACCCCCGCCGAAGCGATCACCTACCTCACCACCCTCGAGTCCCGCTCCGCCGCCGCCCTCGCCGAACTCCTCACCCTGGAATCCGCCATCGACTGGACCGCCAACCCCTTCTCCACCAACGGCCACATCGCCCTCGAGTGGGGCAAGCGCTTCTACCGCATGAACCGGGAGTGGGCCGAGTGGGCAAAACAGCAGGTCACCTAGGCGATTTGGTTTCCGACACCGCGTCGGATAATCTTTTGGCACACCAGCAAGTCCGGGTGGCGGAATGGCAGACGCGCTAGCTTGAGGTGCTAGTGCCCGTATTAGGGCGTGGGGGTTCAAGTCCCCCTCCGGACACAGTAAGTACGCCAACACTGGGTTGAGGATTGAACCCAGCTGTGACTACAGAATTCTCGTGATCATAGGTCAGTTCCAATCCAAGTTCTCGGTAGACCTCAAGCTTGTCCCCGGGTTCGGCAGCCCGTAGCACCGCTAGCATCCCACCCAGCTCGTCCACGATTCGGCGGATCTCCGCCCGGCTGAGTGGCGAGACAGCGACTGGGGCGGGTGTCGTAGCCAGCTGGGAAGCCAGATGCGTTCGCTCGCGATACACCTCGCTACTCCACGCAGCTACCATCGCCGGGTCGGCCCCGGCTTCTAGGGCGGCGCGGTGGCGCGCCAGTCTCCGGTCGCATTCGGCGATGGCTTGGCGCAGCGGGTGCGTTGCAACCCCGGGAGCTGGTTGTGCGATCTCGAGCTGCGTTAGGGTGTGTTCGACGCGTTCGGGGGCGAAGATCTCGGCGAGCCACTTTTCCAGGGGGCCAATGAGGAGGTGCTCCTTTAGGAAGACGTTCGTCGGGTGTTCGAGACGATTCGCGACAGCGTATTCGCGGGGATAGCGGCAGCGGTAGACCGCCGCGTCGTGAAACCAGTTGCCCTGCATCTTGCGCCCGCAACTGTGGTGTGTGATGAGTCCCTTGAACGCGTATGGGTGGGTCCTACGGGTCAGCGGACGTGACGATCGGGGACTTCGCGAGGCGAAGCGCGCCTGTACCTGATCGAAGGTCGCTTTGCTGATGATCGCGTCGTGAACGGGCTGCTCGGAGTACACCCACTCGGATTTGGGGTTCCATGACAGCCGGGTGTGGTGACCGAGTGCCACGTCCTCCACATCGATCAGCGACTCCTGCTTGCGCTGCTTGTTCCACACCTCGTAGCCGGTGTAGCGAGGATTGCCCAAGATCGACCGAACCGCACTCTTGGACCAGGCGACGCCAGACCGATGAGAGTTTCGTGCTCGGTCGTAAGCGGAGGGGCAGGGGATCCCGTCAGCAGTCAGTCGCTGTGCGATGACGAAGATGCCTAACCCGGACAAATAGTCCTTATAGATTCGCTCCACGACCGGAGCGGTCCGAGGATCCACTTCAAGGCGGTGGAGGCGGCGCCCCTCTGCGGCCTTGCCTGGGTTCGGGTGCGGTCCGGCGTCTGCCAAGCGGTACCCGTAGGGCGGACGCCCGCCGAGATAGCGGCCTTCGACCCGAGCTTGGGCAGTCATCGCGGCACGGACCCGGATCTTGATCCGGTTACGTTCGCCTTTGGACATGCCACCGAAGACCGACATGATCAGGTCATGGGCCTCGGATTCCGGATCGATCGGACCCCCGACTTCAGGTACCCACAACTCGATTCCGTAGTGGATGAATACCGGGAAGGTGAGCCCGAATTGGTTGCCGTAGAAGGCGCGCTGCGGTTCCCCGATCACGACCGCATCGAACCCTCTGTCGGTAATTTTGAGGCACTCGAGTAGTTCGGACGCTTTGGGGCGACGCTTCCAGGGAATGGAGCGTGACTGGCCGACATCGAAGTACTCCGCGACGATCTTCCCGTGAGGTTCGATCAAGGTTCTGGCCCGAGTGATCTGCCAGTTCCGCGAAGCTGTGGGGTCTTGTTGATCCTCGGTGGACACGCGGCCAAGGAATGCGAAACGCTTTGTCATGCTGCTCGCTTCATCGTGTTGTCATCGCTGTCGGAATTGCATTCGTCCCGAAGGTCGACTTCGGACGCGACGTTGCGGATTAGTCGCACTAGCAGCTGCGCGACAGCCGTGGACAGTATGGGAGCGTCGGCCGGTACCGCTACAGTGAGCGTTCCGTCCTCCGCGATGTAGTCCTTTAACCGGTTGCCCCCTGCCGTATTCCCCTGCGAGGGTGACGCATTCATTCCGTGGCCACATGGCACAGTGGTCGCACCACGTTGTGAGTGCAGCGGTGTGACGTTCGCTGGTTTCTTGTTCATGAGGTTGTTGCGGTCCTTTTTCATTCGGGCTTATCTGCACTTGGGCTGCGCCCGACCGGATGACGGGCGGGTGGTGGTCGTTGTGGGTTGCGGGCATGCGTCGGTGACCCAGGCAGCCGATCACGGGTCTATGAACGCTCCGTAGCGGGCAGGTCGTCAAATTCATTCTCTGAGGTTCCCCCGTTTTCACGGAGAGCTCCAACCCGTGGTCCGA
>NZ_JBCGFB010000125.1:0-17455 GCF_038752175.1 Nocardia sp. No.11
CACGGCGGGTCCGACCGCGGCGGGGGTGAGGTCGACGGCGCGGATACCGGCGGCTTCGTATTTCGGCGCGTACGCGCGGTGCACGTAGGCGGAGGTGGCCTCGAACAGCAGATCCGGCTTCTCGTCGAGGGCGAGCAGCCAGTCCGCGCCCTCGGCGGAGGTTTCCAACCCCAGCCCGCGCGCCCGCTTGAGTCCTTCGGAGTCGGGGTCGATGCCGATCATCCAGCGCGGCTCGATCTTGTCCGAGCGCAGCAGTTTGTAGAGCAGATCGGTGCTGATATTGCCGGATCCGACGATCGCGGCGGTGACTGTCCCGTTGGACACGTCGTGCCTCCTTGGCTAGGCGAAAGACAAACGGACGGAACCGAGTCCGGTGAACGTGGCGAGGAAGTCGTCGCCCGGACGGGCGTCGATGGCGCGAGTGCAGGAACCGGGCAGCACGATGTCCCCGGCTTTCAGGCGCACGCCGAAACCGGCGACCTTGCGGGCCAGCCAGGCCACCGCGATCACCGGATCGCCGAGCACCGCGTCGCTGCGGCCCTCGGCGATGACCTCGCCGTTACGGGTCAGCACGGCGTCGATGGCGGTGATGTCGATATCGCCGGGTGCGACGCGCTCCTTGCCGAGGACATACCCGGCGGAGGAAGCATTGTCGGAGATGGTGTCGCACAGACCGATCCGCCAGTCGGTGATACGCGAGTCGATCAGCTCGATCGAGGGCGCGTAAGCGACGGTCGCGGCCAGCACATCGGCCTCGGTGCAGTCCTCGCCGGGCAGGTCGGCGCCGAGCACGAACCCGACCTCGACCTCCACGCGCGGCAGCAGGTACTTCGAGGTGTCGACCGGGACGTACTCGAAGACCTCCATCTCGGCGAGCAGATGACCGTAGTCGGGCTCGTCGACGCCCATCATCTCCTGCATCGCCTTCGACGACAGCCCCACCTTGTGGCCGACGATCGTCGCGCCGTCGTCCAGCCTGCGCCGGATATTGAGCAACTGGATCTCGTAGGCGTCCACCACATCGATCGACGGATAGCGGTCGGCGATGGGGGACACCGCCACTCGATCCAGCTCCGCTCGCGCCAATTCGGCGGCGAGCTCGGCGCGCGCGCTGGTTGTCAGCATCCTGGTTCCCTCTTCTCCTCTGGTGATGCGCTCCCATGCTCGTCGGCGACCGGGGGGACGACCTCGGGTGTTCCCGCTGGATGGGCAGGAAATTGCGCGATCCGGCCGGGGATCATCGCGCACGCGGCGACCAGCACCAGCGTCATGGCCGCGATGGTCGCGAACACCAGATGCACGGCGGCCGAGAGCGTCTGCGGTGCGGGCGCGCCCGCACCGGCCAGGCGCGCGTTGACGATCGCGCCGAACACCGCGACCCCCACCGCGCTGCCCAGCGACCGCGCGAACATGGTGGCCGAGGTGACGACGCCGCGATCGGACCACGGCGCGCTGGTCTGCGCGGCGATGAGCGTCGGCGTGGCCACCAGACCCATGCCCGCGCCGACCACGAAACATGAGACGCCGACCTGCCACAGCGGCGACTGCTCGTCGAGCAGCAGCATGGTGGCCGTGCCGAGCGCCGCGACGAGACTGCCCAGCACCGCGCACGTGCGGAACCCGAAGCGCAGGTACACCTTTCCGGCCCGCGCGGCGGCCAGCGGCCAGCCCAGGGTGAGGCCGCCGGTGACGAGCCCGGCGACCAGCGCGCTGGTGCCGAGCACACCCTGATTGAACATCGGCACATAGGTCGTGAAGCCGAACAGCAGGGCGCCACCGAGCATGGCGGCGAGACTGCTCGCCACCACCACCCGCCGGGTGAACACCCACAGCGGCAGAATCGGGTGCTCGGCCCGGGATTCGACGGCGACGAACAGCGCGAGCGACAGGGCGGCGAGCCCGAACACGCCGAGCCCGGTCGGCGATCCCCACGCCCAGGCGCGACCGCCCTCGAGCAAACCCAGCACCAGCGCGCCCGCCCCGAGGGTCAGCAGCACCGCCCCCGCGTAGTCGACGCTGCGGCGATGGCGTGGCACCGTCTCGTGGAAGTTGCGCACCAGCATCCACGCGGCCAGCGCGGCCAGCGGCAGATTGACCAGGAAGATCCACCGCCAGCCGAGGTAGTCGGCGCAGATGCCGCCCAGCAGCGGGCCGGTCACCGAAGCCACCGCCCACACCCCGGCCAGATAGCCCTGCACGGTGGCCCGTTCGGCGAGGGTGTAGAGATCACTGGCGATGACCATGGTCGTCGGCTGGATGGCACCGGCGCCGATGCCCTGTACCGCGCGGAACACGATGAGCGCGAGCATGCTGGTCGCCACCCCGCACAGCAGTGAGCCGAGCGCGAACACCGCGACGCCGAACAGCATCACCGGCTTGCGGCCGAAGGTGTCGGCGAGCGCGCCGTAGATCGGCACGGTGACCGCCTGGGCGAGCAGGTAACTCGTGAACAGCCACGGGAACAGCGCGAAGTCGCCGAGACTGTCGGTGATCGAGAGCACGGCGGTCGCCAGGATCGTCGAATCGAGCGCGACCAGACCGGTGGCGAGCATGAGCGAGGCGAGCACGGGGCCGCGCTCCGAGCCGAACCCGACCTCGGAGCGCGCGGTATCGGTTGCCACAGGGCACCTCTCGGGTCAGAAGCGGATGCGCACCGAATCGGTGGTCGGGCGGGCCCGGCAGGCCAGCGTGTAGCCCGCGTCGATGTCCTCCTGATCGAGGATCGCGCTGGGGCCCATGCTCACCGCGCCGTCGACGACGGTGCAGGCGCACGAACCGCATTCGCCCTCGCGACAGGAGTACGGCACGTCGAGACCGTCGGCCAGCATCACGTCGACCAGGGTGCGCGATCGTGGCCAGCGCAGGGCGTGTACGGCGCCGTCGAGTTCCACCTCGACCTGCGCGGCGTCGCCCGCCTCCTCGTCCGCGATCGGCGCGGGCTCGGCGAACGGATCGCCCGACAGCGAGACGAACACCTCGGTGGTGATCCGCTCACGCGGCCACCCCGCGCCGGTCAGCGCCTCGGTCACCGCCGCCATGAACGGGCCCGGCCCGCACACGAACGACTCGTAGGACGCGTACGGCGCGGCGAACGCCGTCAGCTGGGCGGCCGTGGGCAGGCCCTGCACCGCTTCGAGCCAGTGCACCACGTGCACCCGGCCCGGATGGCGCGCCACCAGCTCGCGCAGCGCCTCGGCGAAGATCACCGACTCCTGCCCACGATTGGCGTAGAACAGCACCACTCGGCCCGTGCCGCGCACCAGCGCCGAGCGCAGGATCGACATCACCGGAGTGATGCCGCTGCCCGCTGCCCACAGCAGCAGATCGGTGTCGAGGGAGGCCGGGGTGAAGGTGCCCTGCGGCGGCAGCACGTCCAGGGTGTCGCCGACGGAGATGTTGTCGCACAACCAGTTCGAGCCGTAGCCGTCGGCGGTGCGCTTGACGGTCACCCGCGGCGGCTCGCCGGTGAACGGTGAACTCGCCAGGGAGTAGCACCGGGCGACCGGCTCGGGCCGGTCACTCGGGATGCGCAGGGTCAGGAACTGACCTGGCCGGTAGGCGAACCGGTCGGCGGCGTCGTCGGGAACCTCGAACACGAGCGAGCGCGCGTCCGCGGTTTCCTCGATCACCGCCGCCACGCGCAGCGTCACCACCCGCGCGCCACGCGCAACGTCGACAGTCGCCCTCGTCACTGGTGTCCTCCTCGATCACAGAGCCGGTCTTGCGTGGCCACCGTCGCAGCTCACGCGCGCCGCGCTGCCCACCGATCCCGGTGGCCGGGAGATCGCCGCGCACTGTCCGCTGATCGGGAAGACCGGGGTCTGCGGTCGCGGCGGCGACCCTAGCGTCGGGCTCGTGGACACTCGATCTCCCGGGGGCGCCCGATGAACCGCATGCAGCACACCGTCGCGCTGGTGACCGGCGCGGCCGGGGGAATGGGCCGCGCCCATTGCCGTCGGTTGGCCGAGGAAGGCGCCGACATCATCGCCGTCGACATCGAGGCCGCCGCGGCGGGACTCGCGCAGACGGCGGCCGAGGTCGTGGACATCGGCCGCCTGTGCGTCTCCGCCGCGGCCGACGTCCGCGACCAGGCCGCCCTGGACGTGGCGGTCGCCGACGGCGTGGCCGCGCTGGGCCGCCTCGACGTGATCGTCGCCAACGCCGGCATCTACAGCGACCTCGGCCTGTCCTGGGAACTGTCCGACGAGGCCTGGCAGCGCACCATCGACATCAACCTCACCGGCATGTGGCACACCGTGCGGGCCGGTGTCCCGGCACTGAGCGACGGCGGTTCGATCGTCATCGTCAGCTCCACCAACGGCATCACCGGCGCGGCCACCGCCTCGCACTACTCGGCGAGCAAGCACGCCGTGGTCGGTCTCGCCCGCACCCTGGCCAACGAACTCGGCCCGCGCGGCATCCGGGTCAACACCGTGCACCCCGGTTCGGTGGCGACGCCGATGATCCTCAACGACGCCGTGTACGCCAAGCTGCGCCCCGATCTGGCCCACCCCACCCAGGCCGACGCCGCCGAGGCCCTGGCCCAGCGCACCGTGCTGCCCGTGCCGTGGGTCGATCCGGTCGACATCAGCAATGCCGTGCTCTTCCTCGCATCCGACGAGTCCCGTTACGTGACGGGAACCCAGCTCGTGGTGGATGCCGGACTGACTCAGAAGGTGTGACATGGGACGGGTTTCGGGCAAGATCGCGCTGATCACCGGCGCCGCGCGCGGCATCGGCCGCGCCCAGGCCATCCGGCTGGCCGAGGAGGGCGCCGACATCGTCGCCGTCGACATCTGCGGACCGGTCGAGACCGTGGTGTCGCCGGGGGCGACTCCCGACGACCTCGCCGAGACCGTGCGCGCGGTCGAGGCGACGGGCGCCCGCATCGTGGCGGCCACCGTCGACGTGCGCGACGGCGCCGCGCTGCGGACGGCGGTCGACGCCGCCGTCACCGAGCTGGGTGGCCTCGACATCGTCTGCGCCACCGCCGGTATCAGTTCCAGCGCGGGCGCGCTGGAACTGACCGACCAGCAGTGGCAGACGATGATCGACGTCAACCTGACCGGCGTGTGGCAGACCTGCAAGGCCGCCACCCCGCACCTGATCCATCGTGGCGGCGGCGCCATGATCCTGACCAGCTCGATCGCGGGCCTGCGCGGGCTGGTCGGCGTCGCGCACTACACCGCCGCCAAGCACGGCGTGGTCGGCCTGATGCGCTCCCTGGCCAAAGAGCTGGCCCCGCACCATGTCCGGGTGAACTCGGTGCACCCCACCAACGTCGACACCCCGATGATCCAGAACGACATGGTGCGCAAAGTGTTCCGGCCCGACCGCGAGCACCCGACGCGCGAGGAGTTCGCCGAGGCGGCGGTGTCGATGAACATGCTGCCCATCCCGTGGGTCGAGCCCGTCGACATCGCCAACGCGGCGCTGTTCCTGGCCTCGGACGAAGCCCGCTACATCACCGCGGTGACCCTGCCCGTCGACGCGGGCTCGACCCAGCGCTGAGTTGTCCGGTGGTGCGGCCTCGACGGGCCGCGCCACCGCGACGCCGACAGCCGCTGACGCCGTCGGCCCGGACACCATCCGTCTCCGGCCGACATCGCTTCCGGTCGATATCGCCGATCTCAGCTGGTCGGCACGAGATCGGCGAGTCCGGTCATGGACCGGGGGAGCTCGCCGTGGTGGAGCACGCCCAGCCGCTGGGTGGCGCGGGTCAGGGCGACATAGAGCTCGGCCGCGCCGCGGGGACCGTCGGCGAGGATCCGTTCCGGCTCGACGACCAGGACGGCGTCGTACTCCAGACCCTTGGTCTCCGACGCGGTGACCGTGCCCGGCACCCCGGGCGGACCGATCACCACGCTGGTGCCTTCCCGCCCGGACTCCGCGCGAACGAATTCCTCGATGGCCGTGGCGAGTTCGTCCGTATCCACGCGGCGCGACCACGGCTGGACGCCACATGCGCGCACCGACTCCGGCGGCCGCACGTCCGGGGCGAAATCGGCGAGCACCGCCGCGGCGACGGTCATGATCTCGGCGGGGGTGCGGTAGTTGACGGTCAGCGCGCGATAGGCCCAGCGGCCCGGAACGTACGGCTCCAGCATCGATGCCCACGACGTCGCACCCGCCGCCGACCGGCGCTGCGCGAGATCACCCACGATCGTGAAGGATTTGCCGGGGCAGCGGCGCATCAGCACCCGCCACTCCATCTCCGACAATTCCTGCGCTTCGTCGACGACCACGTGCCGGTAGGTCCACTCCCGGTCCGCGGCAGCACGTTCGGCGAGTTCCCTGGTGTCGCGTTCGAGGAAGCGTTCGGCCAGATCCTCGCCGAAGAGCATGTCCTGGGCGAACAGGTGATCCTCGTCGTCCATGTGGTCCTCCCGGCCGACCATGTTCTCGAGCACCCGCGCGGCGTAGGCGGCCTCGGCCCTGGCCTCCCGCTCGGCGGTGTCGTCGACGGGCTGGTGCTTGCCCAGCAGGTCGACGAGCTCGTCGAGCAGCGGCACATCCGAGACGGTCCAGGCGGTGCCCTCGGCGCGATACAGCGCGGCATCGGCGCCCGCCGCCCGCAGCCGATCGTGCGACGAATACAGCTCGGAGAGCAGGGTTTCCGGCGTCAGGATCGGCCACAGGTCGTCGAGCGCGGCGGTGAACGCGGTGTGGTCGGCGAGTTCGGCGACCAGGTCGGCGCGCAGCTGTTCCCACGCCTCGCGGTCGTCGCGGGTGAGCCAGCCCTGCCCGATCCGGCCGATCGCGCGCTCGGTGAGGACGTAGGTGACGATCTCGCGGAACACCGCGCGCGCCTCGTTGTGCGGGCGTCCGCTCGCCCGTGCCTCCTCGCTCGCCCATCGCGCGGTCTCGGCGTCGATCCGCACGGTGACGTCGGCGAGCTCGATCGGCACCGGGTCCGCCGGCAGCCGCTGCCGGTCCGCGATCGCCGCGGCGAGGACGTCGAGGATCCGCAGTGAACCCTTGTGCCGTGCCGCTTCCGGTCCGTCCTCGGCGGTCACGCGCAGTCCCGGTACCAGCTCACCCGCGGTCGTGAAGACCACATTGGTCTCGCCCAGCGACGGCAGCACATGCGAGATGTGCTGCAGGAAGGCCGGGTTGGGCCCGACCACCAGCACGCCCTGGCGTTCCATCCGCTCGCGCTGGGTGTAGAGCAGATAGGCGACGCGGTGCAGCGCCACCACGGTCTTGCCGGTGCCGGGACCGCCCTCGATCACCAGCACGCCGGGATGGTCGAGCCGGATGATCTCGTCCTGCTCGGCCTGGATCGTCGCGACGATGTCGCGCATGCCCTCCCCGCGCGGCGCGTTGACGGCCGCGAGCAGGGCCGCGTCGCCGCGCTCGTCGCCGTCCGGCCTGCCGAGCACCTCGTCGGTGAACTCGGTCACCCGGCGGCCGCGGGTGTGGAACTGGCGGCGCCTGCGCATGTCCTCCGGCGAGGCCGCGGTCGCGACATAGAAGGCGCGGGCGGCGGGCGCGCGCCAGTCGAGCAGCAGCGGCTCGAAGTCGTTCGCCTCGTCGAACAGGCCGATGCGGCCGATGTAGGACGCCTCTCCGGAGAGCGCGTCGAGCCGGCCGAAGCACAGTCCGTTGTCGGCCACGTCCAGGCGCTTGGCCTCCTTGGCCAGCGCGCGGGCCTCGAAATCCCGGTCCATGGCCGACACGCCCGTGCCGCGCAGTGTCGCGCTGTAGCGACCCTTCACCCTGGCGCGTTCGGCGTCGAGCCGCGCGTACAGACCGTCCACGTAGTGCTGCTCGGACCGTAGTTCGTCCTGATACCCCTGAATTGACACCTGCCCTCACTTTCCCGGTTCACCGATCCCGGCGGAGCGCGTCGATCACACCCGTTTCCGCAGCTTCTGGCTACGGCGGACGATTATGCGGCACCACCGGGGCCTTGCGGCAAGGCCCCCTGTGCGCTATATGTTGGATACGGAAGGGGAGTGAGGACTCCTCCCGTCCAGTGCACAGGGGGCCGTGGGCACAGAGCATCGGGATCGGCGATCACGCCGTCCGGTCGGCCTCCTTGCGGGTCAGGAACGCCAGTACCGCCGACTCGAATTCGTCCTTGCGCTCGATCATCGCCCAGTGCCCGCAGTTCGGGAACACGTGCAGTTCGGCGCGCGGGATCGTGCGCATCGGGATCAACGCCATATCCAGCGGGCTCACCCGGTCGTCGCGGCCCCAGGTGATCAGGGTCGGCGCCTGCACCTTGTGCAGCATCGCCCACGGCGGGGGCGCGTCCGAGGCCTCCATCGCCCGCACCATCATCGCGAACGCGGCCTTGCTGTACATCCGGCGCGCGCTGTCGAGCGTGGCCGGGTCGGTGGCCTGGGTCCAGCGCTCCTCGATGAGCTCGTCGGTGACCATGGCCGGGTCGTAGACCATCGAGTGCAGCCACTGGATCAGCCGCTCGCGGGTGGGCTCCTCGGTGAACTCCTGCAGCAGCTTGATGCCCTCGCCGGGGCCCGGGCTGAACAGGTTGCGCCCGATGCCGCCGATCGTCACCAGCTTGCCGACCCGCTCCGGATGCGCGATCGCGTAGTTGAGCGCGACGCCACCGCCCATCGAATTGCCGATGATGTCGACACTGTCCAGGCCCAGCGCATCGACGAAGCGGACCACCGCGTCGAGCGCGGTGACCATCGGATGCCCGCCGAAGTCGTCGCTCACCCCGAAGCCGGGGAATTCCAGGACCAGGCACCGGAATCGGTCGGCGAACGTGGCGAGATTGCCGCGGTAGTTGCGCCACCCGGTGACCCCGGGGCCCGACCCGTGCAGCAGCAGCAGCGGCGGACCGTCGCCGGCCTCGTGGTAGCGCAGCACGCCCGCGTCGGTGCGGATCTCGCGCAGGGTGGCCTCGTAGCTCAGCTCGGTCATGCGTGCGTGCCCCCGTCGATGCGGATCTCGGTGCCGGTGATGAACGCGCCGTCCTCGGAGACCAGCATCGCGATCACGCCGGCCACCGCGCTCGGATCGCCCATGCCCGCGCCGCCGGATTCCTGATCGGTCGGCAGGGCGGGCGACAGCTTCGAGAACAGCGCCCAATCGGCGTCGGCGGGCACGTAACCCGGTGTGGCGTCGGTGATGCCGGACTTGATGCTGCCCGGCGCGACGCACACCGCGCGCAGGCCCTTGCCGCCGTATTCGAGGGCGATGGCGTGGGTGAAGGACTGGATGCCGCCCTTGCTCGCCGCGTAGGCCGCCATGTAGGGGTGCGCGAAGGCCGCCGAGGTGGAGCTGAAGTTCACGATCGTCGCGCGCGGGTTGGCCAGTAGGGCGGGCAGTGCTTCGCGGACCACCAGGAAGGTGCCGGTGAGATTGACCCGCAGGATCAGATCCCACAGCTCGAGGGAGGTCTGCTCGGTGTGCGAGGCGCGCAGGATGCCCGCCGCGTTGACCAGCGAGTCCAGCCCACCGAGAGTCTGCACCGACGAGCGCACGCCCTCGATCACCGACTGCTCGTCCCCGATGTCGAGGGTCAGAGTGGTCAGCCGGTCCGCGGTGCCGCGTTCGGTGGCCCGCGCCAGGGTGGCCGCGAGACCGTCGGCCGACACGTCGGCGCCGACCACTCGGGCGCCCTCGTCGAGCAGCCGGAGCACGGTGGCCTGTCCGATGCCGGACGCGGCGCCGGTGACCAGTGTCCGGTGGCCGTCGAGTCTGTTCATGAGTCGTCTCTCCTAGGTGTGGGGGTCAGCCGAGCCGGCCGGGAACCGGCTCGTGCCGCAACTGATCGGTCGCCAATTCGCCCGCGCGAACCGCGTCGTCGATCGAATCGCGCAGTGCCGAGCAGGTGGGGATCCAGCTGCTCGGCTCGCCGAGAGCCGCGCGCCGGGCGAATTCCGGGCAGGCGGACTCGGCGTCGTCGAGCCACTGGACGCTGGTGTGGCTGGGGCTGAACTTCTCGGCCAGCACCTTGTTGCCGCAGCTCGCGCATTCGACGGGATGCATGATGCCCGCCTCAGCGCTCGCCCGCGGCGTGCCGCGCGCCGACGTAGCCGAACACCATCGCGGGACCGATGGTCGCGCCCGCGCCGGCGTAGTCGTTGCCCATCACGGCCGCGGAGGTGTTGCCGGCGGCGTAGAGGCCGGGGATGGGCGAGCCGTCGGCGCGCAACACCTGGGCGTCGGCGTTGTAGACCAGACCGCCCTTGGTGCCGAGGTCGCCGATGCGCACGCGCAGCGCGTAGTACGGGCCCTTGTCCATCACATCGAGCGCCGGCGTCGCCAGCGTCGGGTCACCGTAGTAGTTGTCGTAGGCGCTGTCCCCGCGACCGAAGTCGGCGTCGTGGCCCGCGCGCGCGAATCCGTTGAACCGGTCGACGGTCTCGCGCAGCGTGGTGACGGGGACACCGATCGCGGCGGCCAGGCCGTCGATGTCGGGTGCGCTCTGCACCAGACCGCTCGAGGTCCACGCGGCGGGGAACTTCTGCCCGGGCACGATGCCGCCGATGGGATAGCGGCTCTTGGCCTTCGCGTCGAAGATCAGCCAGGCCGGGTCGTGGCTGCCGCGCAGCTGGGCGTGCACGAACGTGACGTACGGCGAGGCCTCGTTGGTGAAGCGCTTGCCGGAGCTGTCGACGATGATCGAGCGCGGGATCGACCGCTCCGAGACCAGCACCTGATTGATGCCGTCGGGCCGCTGGAACGATGGCATCCACCACGCGTCGTCCATCAGATCGACCGCGGCGCCGACCCGCTCGCCCGCGACGATGCCGTCACCGGTGTTGTCGGTCGAGGCGGCGCTGAAGTTGTCGCGTCCGCCCTCGGGCAGATAGCGCTTGCGCATCGCCTGGTTGTGCTCGAAACCGCCGGTGGCCAGCAGCACTCCGGCGCGCGCCCGGATCCGGATCTCGCGGCCGTCGCGTTCGGCGACGACGCCGAGCACCGCGCCCGACTCGTCGGTGATCAGCGAGCGCAGCGGCGTGTTCAGCCACAGCGGCACGCCGGCGTCGCGCAGGGCCAGCCGCAGCCGCGCGATCAGCGCTCGGCCCAGGGTGTCCATGTGCCTGCGCAGCAGGATCGCCTTGACCGCCCGCAAGCCGGTCAGCAGCGCGGTCCAGCGCGCCTTCCAGGTGCGGGTCACCATATTGAGCTGGACGAAGTCCTTGGAGGTGATGAACAGCCCGGGCGGGGTCGCCAGCGCCGCCGGGCGCAGCAGATCCTCGTCCTCGCCGAGTTGCTTGAGGTCGACCGGCAGCGGTTCGATGGAGCGGCCCGCGGGACGACCGCCCGGCGCCTCGGGGTGATAGTCGGAATAGCCGGTGCACCACTGGAACCGCAGGTGCGGACTGGTCTCCAGGAAGGCCAGCATGCGCGGGCCCTCGTCGATGAAGGCGTCGAGGTTGCCGGTGGGCACCCGGTCGCCGACGACGGCGTCGAGGTAGGCGCGCACATCCGCGCGGGAATCGCCGAGACCCTCGCGCAGCAGCGTCGGATTGTTCGGCACCCAGATCCCGCCGCCCGAGAGCGCGGTGCTGCCGCCGTACACCGCGGCCTTCTCGATGACGAGGGTGTCGAGCCCGCGATCGGCGGCCGCGAGCGCGCCGGTCAACCCGCCCGCGCCGCTGCCGACGACGAGGAAGCCGACTTCGTGATCCCAGTGTTGTTCGGTCGCAGTCACTCTCGCCTCGCTCAGCCGACGACCATGTCGTCCTGGGACCAGAACGCGCGCATGCTGGTGATGCGGGCGTCCTCGTCGAAGGTCATGACATCGATCGGATCGAGGGTGAACTTCTGGTCGCCGAACTCGGTGACCACCCGGAAGCTGAACGCGGCGCTGTCGCCCGCGACGCGCACGCTGAACAGTTCCGTCGAGCGCCGCAGCGGCTCGATGGCCTCGTAGAACTTCGTGATCGCGGCGTGGCCGACATGCGGTTCGGAGCCGACCGGATCCTCGACCGTCGCGTCCTCGCGGTAGAGGGCGACGACATCGGCAGCCGTACCGCTGCCGACGGCCTCCACATATTTGCGCACCGTCGCGCGAATGTCGTCCGCTGAAGCCATCGTGTTGCTCCTGAAATGTCGAGAAATGGGGATCTGTGAACCGAACCACATCCGGTGGCCGGTGGACACGGGTCCCTCCCGGCCAGCGGGAGGGACCCGGGCGGGCCTATTCGCCCAGCATGTGCCGCACGGCGAGGTGGCTGAACAGCATGGACGCGCCGATCGGGTTGCCACCGCCGGGGTAGACCTCACCGCTGACCGCGGCCATGGTGTTGCCCGCCGCGTAGAGGCCGGGGATCGGCGCGCCGTCGCGGCCGAGCACCCGCGCCGCCGAGTCGGTGCGCAGGCCGCCCTTGGTGCCGAGGTCGGAGATGCCGAACGCCGCGGCGTGGTACGGGCCCTTGTCGATGGTCACCAGCGGCGGTTCGCCGCCGGAGAAGGCGCGGTCGTAGGCCTCGTCGCCGCGCCCGAAATCGGGGTCGACGCCGGTGGCGACCATGCCGTTGAACCGTTCCACGGTCGCCTCGAGATTCGCCGCGGGCACACCGATCTTCGCGGCCAGCTCGGCGAGGGTGTCGGCGGTGTGCCACAGGCCCGCGTCGACGTATTTCTGCGTCTCGACCATGGACACGTTGGTGGCCTTGATCGGCGGCACCTCGCCTTCGGTGTCGTCGTAGATCATCCAGAACGGCAGGGTCAGGCCGCGCTCGGTCATCTGCCGGATGACCTCGCGGCCGAGCCGGTCGTAGGGCGCCGACTCGTTGACGAATCGGTTGCCGTCCTGGTCGACGAAGATGCCGCCGGTGAACCACAGCGCGAACGCCGAGCGCCCGTCCGGGTGGGTCAGGCCCGGTGACCACCACGCCTGATCCATGAGATCGGTGTCGGCGCCTGCCGCGATGCCTGCCTGATGCGCCAAGCCCTGATTTCCCCAGGGTCCCATGGTGTCTCGCGCCTCGCCGGGCACGCCGTAGTGCTTGCGCAGCTCGTCGTTCTGCTCGAAACCGCCCGCGGCGAGCACCACGCCGCGGCGCGCGCGGATCGCGACCCGGTCGCCGTCGCGTTCGACGATCGCACCGGTCACCACGCCGTCCTCGACGACCAGCTCCACCAGCGGCGACTCCAGGTAGAGCTTGGCGTGCGGGTAGGTCGACAGCGCGCGCAGCATGCGCCCGATCAGCGCCTGCCCGCCGATCAGCAGCTCCGGCAGCGCGGCGCCGAGCCGGTCGGTATCGAGCGGTCCGCGCAGCGACTCGCGCAGCTCGCCCAGCTCGGCGGCGGGCAGCGGCGTGGGCATGATGTGGCGCTGCCCGTCGAGCCTGGCCTTGGGCGCCTTACCGAAGTAGTCCGGCCACGGCAGCATCTGGAACTCGAAATGGTCGTCGGCTTCGAGGTATTCGATGAGGTCGCGACCCCGCCGCACGTAGGTCTGCTGCAGCTCGTCGGGGGTGCGGTCGCCGACGACGGCCCGGTAGTAGGTGAGCGCGTCGTCGAGGGTGTCGTCGGTGCCCGCGCGCTCCAGCACCGGGTTGCACGGGAACCAGACGCCACCGCCACCCGAATACGCCGTCGTGCCGCCGAACTTGTCGGTCGCCTCGACCACCGCGACGCTGAGCCCTTCGCGGGCGGCGGTGTAGGCGCCGGCCAGGCCACCGCCCGAGCCCGCGACCAGCACGTCCACCTCGTCGTTCCAGTCCACCACTGTTTCCTCCTGGTACCACCTCGTTGTGGCGATGACGGTAGGTCGGGTGACGGCGGTCACGGAGCGGACCATCCCGATCACCGGGAGGCGATCGGGACCCGAACGTGCCGGTCAGCGGGAAGGACGTCTGCTCTCCCGGCCCGCGCGTCCTTAGCGTCGCTCGCAGAGAACCGGTCTCCATCGAAAGGTAGGCACTGTGAACCCCGAGACCCCATCGGCATCAGTGAAGGGCCCGGCCGACGTCGACGTGGTCGTCGTCGGCGCCGGCATCGCCGGCCTGTACGCACTGCACCGCTTCCGCGGCAGCGGACTGACCGTGCGGGTGTTCGAGGCAGGCGAGGGCGTGGGCGGCGTCTGGTATTGGAACCGCTACCCGGGCGCGCGGTGCGACGTGGAGAGCGTGGACTACTCGTACTCGTTCGACGACGCGCTGCAGCAGGAGTGGAACTGGAGTGAGAAGTACGCCACCCAGCCCGAGATCCTGTCCTACCTCGAACACGTCGCCGATCGCTACGACCTGCGCCGCGACATCGAATTCGGCACCCGCGTCACCGATATCGTGCTCGACGAGCGGACCCTGCGCTGGCAGGTCGACACCGACACCGGCCGGACCGTCTCGGCCCGGTTCGTCGTGCTGGCCACCGGTCCGCTGTCGAACGCGAACACCCCGGCCATCGACGGCCTCGGCTCCTTCGCGGGCCGGGTGCTGCACACCTCGCACTGGCCGCACGAAGGCGTCGACCTGACCGGACAGCGGGTCGGCGTGATCGGCACCGGATCCTCCGGCATCCAGACCATCCCGTGCCTGGCCGAACAGGCCGAGCGGCTGCACGTCTTCCAGCGCACCGCCAATTACAGTGTGCCCGCGGGGAATACACCGCTGAGCGAGGCCGATCGGCAGGCGCAGAAGGCGAACTACGCCGAGCGCAGGCGGCTGTCGATGGCCAGCGGCGGCGGTTCCCCGCATCAGGCGCACCCGATGTCCGCCCTCGCGGTGAGCCCGCGGGAACTGCGCGAGGCCTACGAACAGCGCTGGGCCCTGGGCGGCGTGTTGTTCAGCAAGACCTTTCCCGATCAGCTGGTGAGCCTGGCCGCCAACGACACCGCGCGGGAGTTCTGGGAGGAGAAGGTGCGGGCCGTGATCGACGACCCGCGGGTCGCCGACCTGCTGGTTCCGCGTGATCACCCGATCGGCACCAAGCGGATCTGCACCGACACGAACTACTACCAGACCTACAACCGCGCCAATGTCGAGCTGGTGGACCTGAAGGCCACCCCGATCAGCCGCATCGACGCCGCGGGCGTGCACACCACCGCGGCGCACTACCCGCTCGACACCCTGGTGCTGGCCACCGGATTCGACGCGATGACCGGCTCGGTGTCGCGGATGAACATCGTCGGCCGCGGTGGCGAATCGCTCAACGAGGCCTGGCGGGAGGGACCGAAGACCTATCTGGGGCTGGGCGTGACGGGCTTCCCGAACCTGTTCAACCTGACCGGCCCCGGCAGCCCGTCGGTCCTGGCCAACATGGTGCTGCACTCGGAACTGCACGTCGACTGGGTGGCCGAGGCCATCGGTTACCTCGACAGCAGGGGAGCGGTGGGGCTCGAGGCCAGGCCGGACGCGGTGGCCGAGTGGGTCCGCGAATGCGCGAGCAGGGCCGCGGGAACGCTGATGACCCAGGCGAATTCGTGGTACCTGGGCGCCAACATCGAGGGCAGGCCGCGGGTGTTCATGCCCTTCGTCGGTGGCTTCGGGGTCTACGGCGAGATCATCGCCGAGGTCGCGGCCGCGGGATACAAGGGTTTCGACGTCCTCGAGGCGTGAGACACGACGGCGGGGTGGTCCGGATCGGACCACCCCGCCGTCGTCGGTCAGGCCGCGAACCCGCCGAACCCGCCGCGGTAGTACAGCAGCGGCTTACCACCTTCGGTGGCCCGCAGATCGACGATCCGGGCCAGCACCACCGTGTGATCGCCCGCGTCGTGCTCGAGCTCGACGCTGACCTCGATGTGGGCCAGCGCCCCGGCCAGCGCGGGCGCGCCGTTGCCCGCCCGGTCCCAGTCGACGCCGGCGAACTTGTCGGCGCCGCTGACCGCGAACCGGCGGCACAGCTCGCTCTGCTCCTCGGCCAGGATGTTGATGCACAGGGCGCCCGCGGCGCGCAGCAGCGGCCAGCTGGTGGAACTCTTGGCCGGGCAGAACGACACGTACGGCGGGTCCAGCGACACCGACACCACCGACTGGCAGGTGAAGCCGAGCGGCCGCGTCCCGTCGTGAGCGGCGATCACCGCGACGCCGGTCGCGAAATGACCGAGCACTCTGCGCAGGTCGGCGGGGGCAGGGATACCTGCGTCGACGACGACGTTGTCTGCATTCATAGGGGTCCTCCCGAACGGAATTCGTTGCCCCCACGATCCGGGGTGAGCGGGGACCGGCTCAAGACGTTCTCCCGGTCAGCGGTTGTCGGCGGGCAAAAGGTGGTACCCGCGGTTGCTAACATGCACCGATGGCGACTCCCGACCCCGATCCCGGCGTGCCCAACCTGCCGCCGACCAGCTGGGCGGTTCTCGCCATGCTCTCCTACGAGGAAGAGGTCTCCGGCTACGACCTGAAGAAGTGGGCCGACTGGAGCCTGCGCTACTTCTACTGGACGCCGTCCTACAGCCAGATCTACGCCGAGCTGAAGAAGCTCGAGCAGCACGGTTTCGCGAGCTCCCGGCTCGACCACGACAACGCCATGCGCGGCAAGCGGCTCTATCGGATCACCGACGCGGGCCGGGCAGCGGTGACGCTGTGGTGGAACAAGGCGCCGGTCGATCCGTCGGTGCTCAAACACCATGTGCTGGTGCGGGTCATGTTCGGTCACCTCGGCTCGCCGGATCGGCTCAAGCAGATCCTGCGCGACCACATCGACGACGTCGACCAGCTCGAGCAGCGGGCCGCGATCGACGCCGAGGCCGCCAAATCCGAACCGGGCTGGGCCTATTCGCAGATCGTGCTGCAGTGGGCGCAGCGCCACTACGCGGCCGAGCGGGAACTGGCCCAGCAACTGATCGACGACATCGACAACGCGGCCACGATCCTGGCCGGTGCCGAACACGACGATCGCGCCGACTACCCCCACCCGACCCCGGGCCGCTGGCGCGAGATCGAGCAGCGGGTCCGCGAGGAAGAGGGCCTGCAGCACGACCCGGCGGAGTAGGTGTGGGGCGCTCGCGGCCCCACGACCGATTACTTCGCGGTCAGCCGCTGGGACCGCGTGATCATCGACGACCCGCTGACCGGGTCGCCGATGATCGTGCCGCGGCCGCGTGGGGCGTAGCCGCTCAGCGCGTGCCCAGTGCCTCGCGCACCATCGCCCAGATCTCGGCGCGGGCGGCGGTGGTCGCGGCCAGCGACGGGATGGTGAGAAAGCCGTGGAACAGGCCGTCGTAGCGGCGGTGCCGCACCGCGACGCCGTCGTCGGCGAGCCGGCGCGCGTAGGCGTCGCCCGCCGAGCAGGGCGGGTCGAGTTCGGCGGTGATCACGATCGCGGGCGGCAGGCCGGCCAGCGAGGCGGCCCTGGTCGGCACCAGGCGGACGTCGTCGGTGCCGTGCGGGGCGTACTGCCGCCAGTACCAGCGCATCGCGCTCGTCGTGTTGTAGT
Organism: Nocardia sp. No.11; assembly: GCF_038752175.1. Taxonomy (NCBI): domain Bacteria; kingdom Bacillati; phylum Actinomycetota; class Actinomycetes; order Mycobacteriales; family Nocardiaceae; genus Nocardia; species Nocardia sp. No.11. The sequence continues at coordinate 17,314 of NZ_JBCGFB010000125.1, forward strand.
GGCCGGTGCCGAAGCGCCGATAGGACTCGGTCTCGAAGTCGTCGTCGATCACCGGGTACAACAGGATCTGCGCCGCGACCGCGGGGCCGGCGCCGTCGCGGACCGCAATGGCCACGGTCGCGGCGAGATTGCCGCCCGCGCT
>NZ_JBCGFB010000126.1:0-17199 GCF_038752175.1 Nocardia sp. No.11
CGGCCGAGATCGCCGAGGCGCCGATGTTGCCCGCCGTGCTGACGCCGCTGGTGACGACGCCACCGGCGACATTGGCCGCCTGGGTGGCGGCGCTGACGACGCCGGGGTTGGTGACGAAGGCCTGCGCCGCGGCGACCGCGGTGCTGAGCGGGTCGCCGCCGAAGTCGCCCTCGGCGGCGGTGCCCGCGCCGTTGGCGATGGTCGGCGGCATGGAGAACTCGCCGGGCGTGGTGACGGTGGCCGTGGTGGCGGCCTCGTAGGTCTCCATCACCAGCGCGGCGCGGATGTCCATGGCGTGACGGGCGACCTCGGCCGCCTCGAACGCGCCGGACACGACGCCGGGCGGGTTGGCCGAGGCGGCGACCGCGGTATTGGTCGCGGCGATCTCGGGCAGGCTCGGCATCGCGAGCGAGGCCACGGTGTAGGCGGTGGCGTTGGCGGTGGCCTTGACCCCCATGGCCGCGGCCATGATGCCCTGCTGACCCGCCCAGGCGCCGAACGGCGCGAGCTTGGCGAGCACGGCGAGGCCGTTGACACCCTGCAGGCCGACGCCGACCTCGGCGATCACGCGGGTGATGGTGAAGGCGGCGTCACCCCACGCCGCGGCCAGCGTGCCCCACGAGGTGGCGGCGGCGGAGATCGGAACGGCGTGTGCGCCCGCGTTGAGCGTGGTCGAGTTGACTTCTGCCATGCGCGGCAGCCAGAAGACCCCGGTGATCCCTGCGGTCATGCTTGTTTCTCCCCTGAATGAATGATCGGCGACGGATCGGGTACGACTAGATCTGGATCGCGGTGATCGCCGCGCCCTGGGCGATGTCCTCGCCGATGTTGGTGACCAGCTGCGAGCGCAGGGTCGCGGCCGCGTGGTGCAGCTCGAGGATGCCCTGGGCGACAGAGCTGTCGTGGGTGGCGGCGGCGCGGTTGAAGTGCGAGGCCGCGAGCAGCGACACCTCTTCGGCGCCGGACGGGAGCACATGGGTGGTTGGCCCGGCGAGGCCGGCGGCCACGGCGAGGCGCTCGGCGAGCAGATCCAGCTCGGCGGCAGCGGCGAGGACGATTTCAGGTGTGACGAGAACGTGTCCGACCATGACCCGACTCCTTCTGGTGGCGACTATCGGGAACCACGAGAATTCCCCCTACGAGTGATAGGACGCGAGAGCGGGTCGTTCGGTTCCATCGATTCCCCACCCAGTTTCGCTAGCCCCATCCCAGCTCATGCAACCGGTCGTCGTCAATCCCGAAATAGTGTGCTATTTCATGGATCACGGTGATCGCTACTTCCTCGACCACCTCGTCGGCGGTAGTGCAGATGTCGAGAATAGCCTCTCGATAGATGGTCACGGTATCCGGCAGCGAACCCGCGTAGTAGCTGTCGCGCTCGGTGAGCGCGATGCCGTGATACAGCCCGAGCAGCGAGGGTTCCTCGTCGTTTCTGGCCTCGACCAGCACCACGACATTGTCGATCGCCTCGGCCAGCTCGGGCGGGATCAGGTCGAGCGCGTCGCTCACCAGCTCCTCGAACCGCTCCGGCGACATCCGTTCCGACACGGTCACCGTGGTTGTGGCTGCGGGGGCAGCGGCGCGGCGCCGGGCAGCGGGGCAGGCGTGGAGCGCCCGGTGTTCGGCGGCGGCACCGGGGCTTGACCGTCGATCAGGATCTCGCCGCGCGCCGACCCGACGATCGCCGCGAATCCCTCACGGTCGGCGCCCTTTCCGAGCCAGCAATCCAATTTGTGACTGCCCGCGAGCCAACTGGTCGGTTCCAGATAATCGAAGAACAGGGTCAGCGTCTTGTTCCGGATGGCGTCGGGGCTGCCCAGATAGTCGGTGGAGAGGCGGTTGCATTCGGACTCCACGTACTTGTCCTGATCTGCCTCCGACGGGGGACCACCGGTGAAGTTGCTCGCCAGGTCGACGGTGCCGACGATCTCGACCGAATGCGGCTGCGCGCAGTCGACAGGGTCGGTCGGCAGGTTCTGGTTGATGCCGAGGCAGGTGCCGGTGGCGTGCACCTTGGACTGATCCTGGCCGGCGACCGAGCCGGTCGCGGCCGGGCTGGCCGAGGTCGCGGCGACCTGCAGGCCACAGCGCAGGGTGCGGTCGCCGTGCTGCCAGCCCGCCGGGCTCGGCGACATCACGTTGACCATGTACCGGCCGCGCGGATCGAAGCGCCCGCCCAGATACCGCTGCACCGCGGGGACGCAGTGCTCGTCCCTGAGCTCGGTCATCCGCAGCGAATCGGGGTGCCTGGTGCCGCCGGCGAACTCCCGGCCGGGGTAGGCGGCGAGGTCGATCACCCCGGCGACCTCGAACAGGTGCTTGTCCTCGCAGTTGACCTTCACCAGGTCGCTGCGATCGGACTTGGTCCAGCTCAGGCAGTCGCCCACGCTCGCGCTGCTGAATTCCTTGTCCCGGACCACGGGCTCGGAGCCGGGCTGGTGCGCCTCGAGCCCCTTGTCGTTCTCGAAGCCGGTGACCAGCATGGTGACCATCGCCGCGATCACCGCGCCGAGGGCGCCGATCAGCAGCCCCCACCGCAGTTTGGTCGCCGACAGATGCAGCGAACTGGGGACGCGGCCACGCGACGCGGATCCCTCGGCTGGTTCCCTCTGCTCATCAGACATCGGATCCATCATGGCAGCGAGGTTCGGTCCATGCCACGACACCCGCACGCGCGACCTCATGGCACCGCACTTCCGTCCACGCCTCGCCCTGCTCGCCCGACCTCGAGGAGGGCAGGCCGCGCCGCGGCCGTCGCGGCCGTCCCGCCGGTCAGGCGCCGTTGCGTAGGCGACGAAGGAGCAAGCAACGGTGCCTGACCGGCGGGACNCGCAGTGGCCGGTTCGCGGCCGTCCCGCCGGTCAGGCGCCGTTGCGTAGGCGACGAAGGAGCAAGCAACGGTGCCTGACCGGCGGGACCCAAGGGCCGCGACCTCGAGCGCGCCAGCGCTCCAAGAACTCAGCCGCGCAGGGCGGAGGCGAAGATGCCGGGCAGGCGGGTCTTCTTGCCGTCGCCGTAGAAATCGGTGAGCTTGCGACCGGTGCCGGTGCCGGTCTTGTTGCTGACGAACCACGGCGGCTTGGGGCTCAGGGTGAATTCGCCGTGCAGCAGCGCGCGCGGCGCGGGCCGGAACGGGCCGCGGACCACGGTGCGCTCCACATCGTCGAGCAGGAAGGCGTTGTGTACGACGCCGATGCCGCTCTGGATGTCGTCGAGGGTGTGGCCGGGGAACGCGCCCCAGCTCGCGCGCGGGGTGAGGAAGGCCAGGCCGGTCCAGGCGTTGAGCGCGACGGTGCCGTAGCGCAGATCCTCGATCGCGGTGTCGAGCGCGCCGCCGAGCTCCTTGATCGATGCCGGGTGCGCGATGATGTTGGCGCCGAGGGTGCCCATCAGCTCGTCGTTGGCGAAATCGACCGCGTTGCGGAGGAATTCGGTGCCGCTGCCGGGCAACTCGACCACCCCGAGGACGGGGGAGAAGTACTCGGTGCGCAGCAGCGGGGTGTCGCTCGCGGGCAGGTTCTCGACCAGCACGCGGCCGTTGGCCCGCTCCGAACCGGGGTACGCCGACAGCGCGCCCTCGACCCGGCCGTCGCTGCCGGGGTAGTACGCGGGCCGGGCGGGCGCGTTGTCGATCGCCGTGCGCAGTTCGGTGAGGAAGGCGTCCTTGAGCGGCCAGTCGGCGCTGAGGACCACGGTCTGGGCGGCGACGCAGTTGTAGCCGCCGTTGTGCAGCCGCTGGGTCGCCACGTGCTCGGCCTGGAACTTCAGGTCGGCGGCCGACCAGTCGCCCGGCACGACGATGCACGGCGCGACCCCACCGAGTTCGCTGGTGATCGGCTTGTCCAGCGCGGGGGCACCGGTCTTCTTGCGCTCGATGCCCGCCTCGCCGGGGCCCCACACGATCGCGTCGTGCGTGGGCGCGCCGCCGGTCATGTGCACGTGCGCGACCTGCGGATGGGTCACCAGGTAGCCGCCCTCGGGCGCGCCACCGGTGAGGATGCGGACCACGCCGAGCTCGATGAACGGCGCGAAGATCGCCTGGAACACCGGCAGCAGCGGATCGGTGATCGGGTTGAGCTTGAGCGCGACCACCCGGTTGTTGGCGTAGAGCTCGTAGAGGGTGTCCAGCGGCGCGATCGACATGATGTTGCCCGCGCCGAGCACCGCGCCGACACCGCCGGTCGCGGCCGGGTCGAGCTGGGCCAGCCCGGCCTTGCGCCGTGCGGTGGCCGCGTCGACTCCGGGGCGTAGCCAGACATCGGCGCTGAAGCCGCTGAGCAGCAGTTTGTCGTAGACACCGTGCGGCAGCGCGGGCACCGAGACCCGTCCGCCGGGGGCGGTGCCGAGCTCGACACCGGCGAGCGGGCTCACCCCACGCTCGAGCGCGCCGACCGTTTCGGCCAGCGCCTGCGCGCCCGCCAGCATCGTCATCGGTCCCGACATCCACTCCTCGCCGACGAGCGGGCTGTCGGCGGCCAGCTGCTTGATGGTGCGGGCCGCCGCGACCCAGGCCTCGGCGTTGGCGGCGGTGCGCGTATGGAGTTCCTCGAGCAGCTCGCGGCGACGGCGCAGGTCGGTCGCGGCCCAGGTCTTTTCCCCCTGCGTGAGATCAGCGAGCGCGTTATCGATGACGGCGGTGTCGAAAGTAGTACTCACACCGCAACTATGCTCCTGTTCGGCCCGGAAGGCATAGGCCGCGGGATAAAGAGTTGAGTAAACTACTAGGCTGTTTTCTCATGATCGACCTCCGATTCCTGCGCGAGAACCCGGAAGCCGTCCGAGCCTCGCAGCGGGCCCGCGGTGAGGACCCCGCACTCGTCGACGCCCTGCTCGAAGCCGACGCCGCGCGCCGGGCCGCCGTGGCCACCGCCGACACCCTGCGGGCCGAGCACAAGGCGATGGGCAAGGTCATCGGCAAGGCGAGCAAGGACGAGCGCCCCGCGCTGCTGGCCGCCGCGACCGACATGTCCGCCAAGGTCAAGGAAGCCGAGGTCGCCCAGAACGCGGCCGACGCCGACCTCGACGCCGCGCACCGCGCCATCTCCAACGTGGTGCAGGACGGCGCGCCCGCGGGCGGCGAGGACGACTACATCGTTCTCGAAACCGTCGGTACCCCACCGGAGTTCGACTTCGAGCCGAAGGATCACCTGGAGCTCGGCGAGTCGCTCGGCCTGATCGACATGGAGCGCGGCGCCAAGGTGTCGGGCTCGCGGTTCTACTTCCTCACCGGCGCCGGCGCGCTGTTGCAGCTGGGTCTGCTGCAGCTGGCCGCGCAGAAGGCCGTCGCCAACGGCTTCACCATGATGATCCCGCCGGTGCTGGTGCGCCCCGAGATCATGGCCGGTACCGGCTTCCTCGGTCAGCATTCGGCGGAGGTCTACCACCTGGCCGACGACGATCTGTACCTCGTCGGCACCTCGGAGGTGCCGCTGGCCGGCTACCACGCCGAGGAGATCCTGGACCTGAGCCAGGGCCCGAAGCGCTACGCCGGCTGGTCGTCGTGTTTCCGCCGCGAGGCGGGCAGCTACGGCAAGGACACGCGGGGCATCATCCGCGTGCACCAGTTCGACAAGGTGGAGATGTTCGTCTACACCACCCCCGAGCAGGCCGATGCCGAGCATCAGCGGCTGCTCGCGTGGGAGCGCGAGATGCTGGCCGCGATCGATGTGCCCTACCGGGTCATCGATGTGGCCGCGGGCGATCTGGGCAGCTCGGCGGCGCGCAAGTTCGACTGCGAGGCCTGGGTGCCCACCCAGCAGACCTACCGCGAGCTCACCTCGACCTCGAACTGCACCACCTTCCAGGCCCGCAGGCTCTCGGTCCGCTACCGCGACGAGAACGGAAAAGCGCAGGTCGCGGCCACGCTGAACGGCACGCTGGCGACCACGCGGTGGATCGTGGCGATCCTGGAGAACCACCAGCAGGCCGACGGTTCGGTGCGGGTGCCCGCGGCGCTGGTGCCCTTCGTCGGCACCGAAGTGCTCGAACCGTAGAGTCCTTCACTGTTTGCTGAAGTCCCATTTGGTGGATGTGGCAAACGCCCTGACCGAACAACATCTAGGCTGGTGCACGTGCGAGGAATCGGGGCGCGCGGCGATACCCGAACCCGGGTGCGGGCGGCATCGGCGTTGGCGACGGCAAAGGTCATGGCCAGGACAACGGGGGCGTTCTACGTCCTCGGTGGTGTCCTCGGCCTGACGATCACTGCCATCGCACCGGGTGACGACGGTAGTCGGCTGCTGGTCGGGACGGCGGCGGCGGTCGCGCTGGTGCTCGGTCTGACATTGCTGGCGTGGGGTCCGCGGATGCCGCATTCCCTGCACCACCTCTACCTGGCCACCGCGACCGTCCTGGTGACGATCGCGGTGCACTCCTTCCCGAACCTGGTCGGCGGCATCACGCTGGCCTCGTTCTACGTCTTCGTCGCCTGCGACGCCGCGCTGTTCTTCGCGTGGCCGCAGGCCGCCGCGCACATCGGCTTCGCGATGGCGCTGTGCCTGTGGGTGCTGCCCGACCGTGGGCTGCCGTGGTGGTCGGGCATGATCCCGGCCGGTGTCACCTTCGGCGCGGGCGTCGTCGTCGGCATTCTGACCAGGATGGCCTCCGACGCCGATATCGATGTGCTCACCGGCCTGCTGAACCGGCGTGGTTTCGAGAAGCAGCTCAACCCCGCCATCGATGCGGCGGGTCGCGGCGGTCAGGGCCTGGCCCTGGTCCTGGTCGACCTGGACCGCTTCCAGAAGATCAACGATCACCTCGGCCACCGCGCCGGGGACGCGGTGCTGCAGCGGGTCGCCGACACCTGGCTCGACTTGCTCGCCCCCGATCAGGTGCTGGCCCGCTTCGGCGGTGACGTCTTCGCGCTGCTGCTGCCCGGCACCACCGAGCAGGCCGCGATCCTGCTCACCGAGAAGCTGCGCGCCGCGGTGACCATGGGCTGTTCGGCCGGTGTCACCTCCTGGCAGCCGGGCGAGTCCGGTTCGCTGCTGATCAGCCGCGCCGACGTCGGCCTGTACCGGGCCAAGCAGGCCGGGCGCAATCGCACGGTGCTCGAGTCGTCGCGGCAGCTGCCGCTGGCGGTGGAGCTGCGCGAGGCGATCGACCGCGGCGCGCTCGACGTGCACTACCAGCCGATCGTGAGCCTGTCCGAGGACGGCGGCCAGGCCGTCGGCGTCGAGGCGCTGCTGCGCTGGTCGTCCAACGCCCAGCCGGAGGTCACCACCGAGGGACTGATCCGGGTGGCCGAGGAATACGACCTCATCTCGGACCTGGACGAGCTGGTGCTGCGCCGCGCCTGCGCCGACGCCGCCCGCCTGCAGGAGAGCTTCGCCTCGCTGGATCTGACGCTCAACGTCAACGTCTCCGGTCTGGAACTGGCCGAACCCGATTACGCCGAGCGGGTCGCGACCATCCTCAACGACACCGGCTGGCCCGCCGACCAGCTGGTCCTCGAGGTCACCGAGAGCGAGCTGGCCGCCGAATCGCAGACCGCGATCACCAATCTGCACACCCTGCGCGACCGTGGCGTGCGCATCGCCATCGACGACTTCGGCACCGGGTACTCCTCGCTGAGCCGCCTGGCCACCATCCCCAGCGACATCCTCAAGGTCGACCAGTCCTTCGTCGCCGCGATCCGCTCCGATTCCCCGGCGCCGCCCCTGCTCGGCGTGATCGCCGCGCTCAGCAAGTCGCTGGATCTGCAGGTCATCGCCGAGGGCGTGGAGACCGAATACCAGGCGGCGGTGCTCACCGAGCTCGGCTTCGCGCTGGCCCAGGGCTACCACTACAGCGACTCGCATCCGGTCTCGGAACTGATCAACGACCTCAACGACGGTCAGGGGCGGCCCGGCAGCACCGACGACGACGATTCGCTCTCGGCGAGCGGCTGGATTCCCCTCGGTTAATCGCTTGACGCCTCGCCCGCGCGCGGCGAACCATGGACGCATGCGAATGCTCATCTACCGCTGTTGATCTTCGGAGCTCTACCGGCGCGTCGCGGCGGTGGTGGCGCGTTTGACCAGTGAGCCGGTCGGCGTGCGTGGTGTCGCGGTTCGGGCGGTCCTGTTCAAGGGCACGCGCGATCTGCTGCCGATCTATGCGCTCTACGGTGTGCTGTTCGCCGATCACGGCCTGAGCACCGCGCAGATCTCGCTGTTGCTCGCCCTCTGGTCGGTCACCGCGTTCGTGCTGGAGGTGCCGTCGGGCGCGTGGGCCGACACCGTCTCGCGCCGGGCGCTGCTGGTCCTGAGCTGTCTGCTGCAGGCGGCCTGTTTCGCGCTGTGGATGCTGGCCCCGTCGTTGCTCGGTTTCGCACTGGGATTCGTGATCTGGGGCGTCGCGTCGTCGCTGGAATCGGGCACGTTCGAGGCGCTGATCTACGACGATCTCGTCGCCCGCGGCGAACCGTCGGCCTATGCCTCGACCATCGGCTGGGCGCGTGGCGCCCAGGAGACCACGGTGCTGGTAGCGATCCTGGTGGCCGCCCCGCTCTTCACGCTCGGCGGCTATCCCCTGGTCGGCTGGGTCAGCGTGGCCATCGCCCTGCTGCACACCTTGACCGCGGTGGCATTGCCGAGCGCGCCGGTCGCCATCTCCGCGGCCGCCGTCGACGACCTCGACGACGAACCCCCGGCCCCCGGCCCGCACCAGGTCCCGGGTGCGGCCCCCGCACACCCACGCTCGGCCTCCCCCGGGGAAGCGGTTCGCATCGGTAAAGCAGTGGCCCGCACCGAGGATGCGCCGCCCCGCACCGAGACCGACGGTCCCGCCGACCACCGGGTCGCGCCGGACGACCCCCTCCCGGACACCACGGTTCCGGATAAGGCCCCCGCGCGGTACCTGACCATGCTGCGCACCGGCACCGCCGAGGCGTTCCGGGTTCGCCGGGTCCGGCGAGGTGTGCTGCTGGGCGCCCTGCTGTACGGCGTCACCGCCTTCGACGAATACTTCGGTCTGCTCGCCGTGTCCGGCGGCGCGTCGACCAGTGCGTCCGCGCTGCTGGTCGGCGTGACGGTGGTGGGGTCGCTCGCCGGATCATTGCTGGCCGGCCGGACCGAGCTGGTCCCGGCGCGCTGGCTCGCCGTGGCGCTGTTCGTCGCGGGCCTGCTCTTCATCGCGGGATCGCTGGCGGTGGGTGCCGCGCTCACGGTGGGGCCGGTGCTGTTGTGGGCGGGGTTCGTCGGGATCGGTGTCGCCTATGGAGTGGACTTCGCCATCGAGGTGGTGGCGGGGGCGCGGTTGCAGGCGGCCATCGCCGGCCCGGCTCGCGCGACCGTACTGTCGTTCTCCGGGCTGCTCTCGGAGATCGTGGCGTTGTTGGTGTTCGGCTTCGTCGCGGCCGCCACCCAGTGGCTGTCGATGTCGGCCACGATCGCCCTGCTCGGCACGGTGCTGCTGGTGACCGCCCTGCTCACCCCGAGCTGGTTGCCGCCGCGCGCCGAGGACTAGTCACCACCGCAGCATCGGCAGCGGTCGCGCCGGATGCCGCACGCCGTGCCGCAACGCGCTGCGCACCAGAAACCCGTGGAACCCGCGGTAGGGGTATCGCTCGACCACCGCGCGGACGAATGCCGCGTCGAGCCCGCCCCGCAGCAGACCGTGGCTGACATCGACCCGATCGGCGATCCGGAACGTCTCCACCAGCCGGTCGGTGCGCGGCCGCACCCCGTGATGGTCGAGCACCATCGTGCGCGCCAGGTCGGGTTCCGCGATCCCGAGCTCGGCGGCGAAACCGTCGACGAGCGCCGCCGACGGCGCGAGATAGTCGAACGTGCCCGCAGTCCAGATCCCGAGGTCGTGCACCGCCCAGGCGAGGGCCGCCGCGTCGGGCAGGACGCCGCCGAGCAGCGCGCAGTGATAGTTGGCGCAGCGATAGACGTGATGGCGATAGGTCGTCTCGTCCGCGCCGAGCGCCGCCCGGTGCCGTCGCAGCACCACCTCGATCACCGGATGCGACACCACCGCGACCTCTGACATCGTGGCCTCCCCTGACGATTCCGGACGACGGCTCCGGGCCGGGTCTACTGTCGAAGACTACGGCGGAGCTGGCGAAAGGACACGGTGGTCGGGCGCGACGGACTCGGGTTGGTCTTCGGATTCTGCATCGGCGCCGGTGTCGCCGTGCAGGGCCGGATCAACGGCGCACTCGGCGCCGAGCTGGGCGACGGTGTCGCGGCCGCCACCATCAGCTTCGCGACCGGTCTCGTCGCCCTCCTGATCGCGCTCGCGGTCAGTCCCCACCTGCGCGCGGGTCCGGCGCGGGTGCGAACCGCCGTGTCCGCCGGGGAGTTACGGCCGTGGCAGCTGCTCGGCGGGTTGTGTGGAGCGTTCTTCGTCGCCGGTCAGGGACTCACGATCGCCGCGATCGGCGTCACCGCGTTCACCGTCGCGGTGGTCGCGGGCCAGCTGCTCAGCAGCCTCGTGGTCGACCGGCTCGGCCTCGCCCCCGCAGGCCGCACTCCGATCACCCCGTGGCGGGTAGTCGGCGCGATCCTCGGCATCGGCGGCGTCCTCCTCGGCGCGGGCGGTCATTCCGCGTCCGCGACCGCGGTGACCGGCCTCCCCGACATTCCGGTGCTGCTCATCGCCATACCCGCGCTCGCGGGAATCGGCCTGGCCTGGCAGCAGGCCGTGAACGGCCGGGTCGGCGCCGTGGGCGGCCCGTTCTCGGCGACCCTGGTGAACTTCGCCGTCGGCCTGGTGGCCCTGTGTCTGTTCGACGTGTTCACCGTGATCACGACCGGTCTGCCGGAGCGATTCCCCACGGCCCCCTGGTTGTATCTCGGCGGCCTGATCGGCGTGGCCTTCATCGCCCTGGCCGCCTACACCGTCGGCCTGATCGGCGTCCTGCTGCTCGGCCTGACCTCCGTCGCGGGCCAGCTCATCGCCGCGCTCGTCCTCGACGCCATCGACGGAAGACTGTCCACCGCAGCCGTTCTCGGCTGCCTCGTCGTCCTCGCCGCCGTCCTCGTAGCCAGCCGCGCCCAGGCCCCGGCCGATCGCTGACGCGCAGGCAGGCGTGGGCCGCCGGTCGTGCCTCGGCCCAGACTCGACGTCGACCTGCGCCCGCGTCGTCGTCGGCACCGGTCCCGCCGTCACGACGGGCCGCCCGATCGGCGCGGGTGTTAGGTTGCTCGCGAACGAACCGGGCCGCCTGATCGAGGTGGGCTCGCCCCGCCGTGGCGGGAGTGAAATGGGGGAGTGCCGAAGTGATCGAGCCGTTGGCGCCGGGCGAGCAATCGATGATCGGCCGGTATCGGATTCGCGGTGTGCTCGGTGCGGGCGGCATGGGGCGGGTCCTGCTGGCCACGGGACCGGACGGGCGCTTCGTCGCGATCAAGCAGATCCACGCGCACCTGCTCGACGACCGCGAGTTCCGGGCCCGCTTCGAACGCGAGGTCGCCATCTCCGCCCGCGTCTCCGGCGCCTTCACCGCGGCCGTCGTCGACTTCGACACCGGCGCCGAATCCCCGTGGCTGGCCTCGGTCTTCATCGCCGGAGTCCCGCTGGACCGCGCCGTCCGCGACAACGGCCCACTGCCCGACCCGGCCCTGCGCACCCTCGCCTCCGGCCTCGCCTCGGCTCTGCACTCCATTCACGCCACCGGCCTGGTGCATCGTGATCTCAAGCCCGCCAACGTGATCCTCGCCGCCGACGGGCCGAGGGTGATCGACTTCGGCATCGCCCAGGCGGTGGGTTCCGGCCAGCTCACCGAGGTCGGCGCGGTGGTCGGCTCACCCGCGTACATGTCACCGGAACAGGCCATGAGCGAGCCGATCACCTCCGCCTGCGACGTGTTCTCCCTCGGCTCCCTGCTGTGCATGGCCGCCACCGGCCAGAGCCCCTTCGCCGCGACGTCGGCCCCGTACACCCTGTTCAACATCGTCCACAGCGAGCCACAGCTCGACCAGGTCCCCGCGTCGCTGCGCGAGCTGATCGCCGGTTGCCTGCGCAAGGACCCGCACGCCAGGCCGACGCCGGCGCAGATCCTGGACTACCTCGGGGCGCTGCCGGTGCAGTCGCGGCCCTGGCCCGCGCCGATCCACACCGCGATCGCCGAGCAGACCCGCGATCTGGTCGCACTCACCTCCGATCCCGAAGCGACACAGATTCTTCCGGCGCACCTGTCGGTCCCCCAGGCGCCTGCCACCGCGCCGCCGCCGCGGCGACGGCGCACCGCACTCCGAGTGGGACTCGCGGTGGCCGGCGCGGCGGTGCTCGTCGCCGGGCTCACCGCGATCGTTCTGCGCGGTGGCGAATCCGCGCCTCCGTCAGCGCTGCCGACGGCGACGCTGCCCGGCATCGACCAACTCCGCGGCGTCGACACCTGCGGGTGGTTGCGGCAAGCACTCGGCCCGACCTTGCCCGCGGCCGCGGCTGTGAAGGCGTCGACGGAGGTGTCGTCGTGGCGCTGGCAGCCGACGTCGAGCTGGGGCTGCGACGGTACGTCCGGAGCGGCGCGTATCGCGGTGGAAATCGGCGCCGCGACAGCCGGATTCGCGCCCGACGCGCAGGTGGTCAACGGGTACGCGCTGGCCCGCAAGGGCGAGGACTGCGCGTTTGCGATCGAGGGCGGAGCCGAGGGGCAGCGCTGGGGCATCACGGTCGACGCCTTCACCCGCGACGACTGCGGTCTCGCCGACCATGTCGTCGACCGGCTGACGGCCACGCTGGGCGAACGACCCACCGACCCCACCGCCCAGCGATCGTTGACCTCGGTCGATCCCTGTGCGCTGGTGGACAGCTCGGCGTTCGCGAACCTGGGCACCGGCGTCGCGAAATCCGCGCACAGCTGCGAATGGCCGGGCGCGACCACCGTGCGGATCGCCCTGTCCCAGCAACGCCAGCGGCAGACGTCGGCGGTGCAGGAGACCATCGACATCGGCGACGGTGTGCAGGTCGATAAATCCGACGAATTCTCCGCTGTCGCGTCCGAATGCCGCCGCAGCTACCGCTACCGCAAGGTGGGCCAGACCTTCGTCGAGATCGTCGAGGTGGTGGTCGCTGACCAACGGCAGCGGACGGCGCAGCTGTGTGAGATCGCCGATCCGCTGGTGAAGCAGGCGGTCAGCCGGTTGCCCGCGCAGTAGCGGCGCGGATACCCGGGTGATAGTTTCACGGCAGAGTTCGGGAGGGGTCGGCGGTCAGTTCGCCGGTCGGAGGGGAACATTCGTGCGGTACCGGTCGCGTTGTGTCGTGGCGTTGCTGTCGCTCACGCTGCTCATCGCGGCCTGTGGTGACGAGTCGGCGGCACTGGATCACGGTGGCTACGCGCTGGAGCCGATTCCGGGCGACTTCGACGACGCGCCGAGTCGCGTGCGTGGATCGCTGGTGGAATCGGTGCGCATCGGGGAGCGGCTGCTGTTCGCCGACCGGGTCGACCCGGACCTGGTCGAGGGTGACGGCGGCGGTGTGGTCGTCGGGGTGCGCGGCGTCGACGAGCTGCTCTCGGGCGTGCAGCAAACGGCCCTGCAACCCTTCGATGTCCAGGCCGGTTTCGGGGCGATCGGCAGCAACGGCCGCTCCGACAACGAACAGCAGCACAAGCTGCTCTCGATCACGATCCTGTCGTTGCCCGATGCCGAGCAGGCCGGTGCCGCGGCGCAGGCGATGGCGGCGGCGGACTTCGGCGCCAACACCGAGAACGCGCCGTTGCCGCTGCCCGATTATCCGGCGGCTCTGAGTCATTGGCGGCCGGGTGTGCCCACGGTCGGTAGCTGGCTGGTGTGGAAGAACCTGGTGATCCGGCTCTACGCGAAGGTCGTCGACCCGCGTCCGGAAGTGCTGACCGATCTGCTCACCCGCACCTATCGGGCCCAGCTGGCCGAGCTCGACACCTTCGTCCCGACACCGGCCGCCGACCTGGCGGCGTTGAAACTCGACAGCGAGCATCTGCTCACCCGGGTCGTGAAGACCGGCGAATACTGGCCGGATCGGTGGGATTTCCTCGTCTACGGCCCGCGGACCTATGCGCTGCTGCTGGACAAGCCGTCGGCTCGGCTGCGGGAGTTCGAGCAGAGCAAGATCGACGCGGTCGCGGTGTCGTACAACAAGTTCCTGCATCGCGCGAGCGACGAGCAGACCGCGCGGACCTACGCCGAGGCCGAGGAGAGACTGCTGCTGTCGGCGGATTTCACGGCCATGTCGGAGGTCCCCGGGCCCGATGGTGTCTCGTGCTATCGCGCGTCGCGGCCGAATACCGAGGTGAGCGCCGCCCGCCGCTTCGCGTGTCTGGTGCGGCGCGACGAATTCGTGGTGCGCGTGTACAGCAATCAGGAAACCGATGTCCGGCAACTCGCGGTCGCGCAGTACGCGTTGCTGAGCGGATCCCGGTGAGACGGGAGGCGAGGCGATGAAACCGCTGGGTCCACACGATCCGGGCCAACTGGGCCGCAACCGTCTGCTGGCGGTGATCGGCAACGGCGGGATGGGCCAGGTGCTGCTGGGACAGAGTCCCGACGGCCGACTGGTCGCCGTGAAGCGGATCCACCGGCAGTTCACCGGCAGCCCTGAGTTCCGGGCCAGATTCCGCCGGGAGGTGCTCGCCTCCCAGCAGGTCACCGGCGCCTACACGGCCGGCGTCGTCGACCATGACGCCGAGTCCGAAACGCCCTGGTTGGCATCGGAATACATTGCGGGTCCGTCCCTGCAGGAGATGGTCGGCGAGTACGGCCGCCTGACGGTGAGCGGGCTGAAATTGCTGGCGACGGGCCTGGCGATGGCGCTGCTCGAGATCCACCGCACCGGCCTGGTGCACCGTGACCTCAAGCCGAGCAACATCCTGCTGACCAACGACGGCCCACGGGTGATCGACTTCGGCATCGCCAGGGCGCTGGAGGACGACGTCACGCTCACCGCGACCGGCGCGGTGCTCGGCTCGCCCGCCTATATGTCGCCGGAGCAAGCCGAGTGTCGCACGCTCACCGCGGCGTCGGACGTGTTCGCGCTAGGTGCCGTGCTGGCGATGGCGGCCACCGGCGTCGGCCCGTTCGACGCCGCGTCGACGCCGCAGGTGCTCTACAACGTGCTCTACGGCTCGCCGGACACCACCAGCATCCCGCAGCCGATCCGCGCGCTGGTCGACGCGTGTCTGGCGAAGGACCCGGCGCAGCGCCCCACGCCGGAGCAGGTGCTCGACGCGGCGAGCCGGATCGAGGCCGAGCCCGTCTGGCCGGTCCGGATTCGCCGACGGATCGCGGAATACCAGGCCGAGGCGGCGAGCTGGGCCGACGGCACGGCCAGGGTCGCGCCGGAGCCCGCCGAGCGGCCGAAGCGAGCATGGTCGCGCATCGTCGTGGCCGCCGGGGTGGTCGCGGCGCTGGTACTGAGCGCTACCGCCCTCTGGGGCATCGGTGTGGAGGGCAACGCGGTGGCGATGGACGACCCGCCGCTCGCGCTGACCGTCGACGAGAGCCGCGGGCTCGATCTCTGCGCGCTGGTGATGCCGTCGGTGCTCGGTGAACTCGGCACGGCGACAGGTGAAGTCGCGCCGAACGGGGTGCACTCGTGCAGCATCTCCTATCGAGATCAGTCCGGGCGCAAGGTGCAATTCACGCTCGAGAACGGCACCCCGGTCGAACAGGTCAAGGGCGGCAGGACCGCGATGGGCAGCACCATCAATTGGATGCCGGTGCTTGGCCGGAACAAGGAAGCCCGCAATTGCGACCGCTCGGTCGTGGCGCAGAGCGGGTTGCCGATGGCGCTGACATTGAGCGCGCAGACCTTCGAGGGCGGCGACACCTGTCCGGCGGTCGAGCGCGGACTCGGCGCGGTGGTGCGCCGGCTGGCGGTCAACCCACCGCTGCGCGCGCTGCCCGCGGACTCGGTGCTGCGGCTGGATCCCTGCGCGCTGCTGGATTCTCCCGCCCTCAGCTCGGTGACCGGTGATCCGGCCCGCAGCCGTACCGTGCACGGCTGCGTGGCCGATGGGCGGGAAGGGTATGTCGCGCTCGACCTCGACGATCGCCTGCGACCGGATCACGTGGTCGGTGGCAAGGTCCGGCCCACCAGGACGATCGAGGGGCGCACGGTGAACGTTCGCACGGAGAACGTCAATTTCTGCGAGCTGGCCTTCATGACCAGGCCGAGCCGGGACGATCAGGCGGAGCAGGTGCGCATCATGTACTCCGCGTACAAGCCGCAAGCGTTGAGCCCGTGCGACGCCGCGGCCACCCTGTTCGCACCCGTACTCACGAAGTTGCCCACCTCATGACGATTCACCCCCGCGGTCCCGGCGAACCGGACACCATCGGCCGCTACCGCGTCATCGGCGCGCTCGATGCGGAAGTGGGTTTCCGCTCGCTGCTCGCGACCGGTCCCGACGATTCCCTCGTCGTCGTGCGGCAGGCCGAGGCCGAACTGCTCGACGAGCCCGAGTTCCGGATCAGGCTGCGGCACAGCGCGGTCGCCGCGATGCGGGTCTCGGGTGCCGCCAACACGACGGTGATCGATGTCGACGCCGATGCCGACAAGCCGTGGCTCGCTTCGGTGTTCGTGCCGGGGGTGCGGCTCGACCGCGCGGTCGCCGAACACGGCCCGCTGCCGGTGCCCGCCGTCCGCGCGCTCGCCGCGGCCCTGGCCTCGGCATTGCGGACCGTGCACGCCGCAGGCCTCGTGCATCAGCGGCTCCGGGCCGACTCGGTGTTGCTCGCACGCGACAGCGGTCGGCTCGGCGAGATCGGCATCACGCCGGTCGCCGGACCGCCGACGACCGGCAGCGTGACCGCTCTCGGCACCCCGGACTACCTCGCGCCCGAGCAGGCTCTCGGGTTGGCGATCACCCCGGCCGCCGACATGTTCGCCCTCGGCTCGGTGCTCGCCTTCGCGGCCTCCGGCCGCGCGCCGTTCACCGCGCCGTCGGTGCCCTACATCCTGTTCAACATCGCGCAGCGCGAGCCCGACCTGAGCGGGGTGCCCGAACCGCTGTACGAACTGATCGCCGCGTGCCTGCGCAAGGATCCGGCGGCCCGGCCGACGCCGGGCCAGATGCTGGAGTACCTCGGTGGTCCGCCCTCGGCGCCCGCGCCGTGGCCCGCGCCGGTGCTCGACGACATCGGCCGCCAACAGGACCAGGTGTCCGCCCTGCTCGCCGCGTTGCCGCCGGTCGTCGCGCCGGTGGCCCCACCGGCGCGGCCGTTGCCCGAAGTCCTCGCCGGTTTCGGGCAACGCGCGCTCGACACCGGCAGGCGGGTGGCGCGATCC
>NZ_JBCGFB010000127.1:0-16839 GCF_038752175.1 Nocardia sp. No.11
CGCCGATCTGCTCGGCGCTGGCGGTCTTGTCGTAGACGTGCGTGATGCCGACAGTGCTGGCGTCACGCTTCTCGGCGTGGCTGCTGATCGAGCAGGAGCCCGCCGCGGCGGCGGTGCCGGAACCGAGAGCGACACCGACACCGGCGACGACCAGAGCGGTGGTGGCGACGCCCGCGGCGATACGCGAAGTCCGGATCATGATTTTCCTCCAAGCCCCGGCGAAGTCGGCCGGGACGAATTCCTCATCGAGTGGTCTATCCCCCTCTGACCAGAAGGTATCCGGTGGACTGGACGGTTGTCCTGGAAAACAAGAACGTGTTCTCATATTTGTGGAAGATTATCGTTTCACTCTCGAGGCGGGGTCGTCGGGGGTAGCATCCGAGATTTTTCGGCATCGGCGAACCGACCCGAAAACCGCTCACCGGCCGCCCGCCGGAGCGCCGGACGGCCGGTGAGCGGGTGTCAATCCCGCTATACGGACTACTTCCCCGGCAGCTCGTTGTGGCCGCCGAACGCCTTACGCATGGCCGAGAGCATCTTGTCGGCGTAGAGCGCCTCGCCGCGCGAGGAGAAGCGCTGGAACAGGGCCGCCGACAGCACCGGGACCGGCACGGCGGTGTCGATGGCGGCGTCGATCGTCCAGCGGCCCTCGCCGGAGTCCGAGACGCGACCGCTGTACCCGTCCAGGTTCGGGTCGGCGTACAGGGCGCTCGCGGTGAGGTCGAGCAGCCACGACGCGACGACCGAGCCGCGGCGCCACACCTCGGTGATGTCCGGGATGTCCAGGTCGTACCGGTAGTACTCGGGGTGCTCGAGCGGAGTCTCCTCGGCCGAGTGCTCGCCGTCGCCGTGCGCGGCGCCCACGTTGGCGTGCTGGAGAATGTTCAGGCCCTCGGCGTAGGCGGCCATCGCGCCGTACTCGATGCCGTTGTGGACCATCTTCACGAAGTGGCCCGCGCCGGCCGGACCGCAGTGCAGCCAGCCCTGCTCGGCCGGGGTCGGCTCGCCGGTGCGGCCGGGGGTGCGCGGAGCGGCGTCGACGCCGGGAGCGATCGACTCGAACAGCGGCTCGAGGTACTTCACCTGCTCGGCCTCGCCGCCGATCATCAGGCAGAAACCACGCTCCAGACCGAACACGCCACCGGAGGTGCCGATATCGAGGTAGTGGATGCCCTTGGGCGCCAACGCCTTCGCGCGCTTGATGTCCTCGTGGTAGCGGCTGTTACCGCCGTCGATGACGATGTCGCCCGGCTCGAGCAGCTCGGCCAGCGAGTCGATGGCGGCGCCGGTCGCGCCCGCCGGGATCATCACCCAGACGACGCGCGGGGCGTCGAGCATGGCGACGAACTCCTTCAGGTCGGTGCTGCCGTCGAAGCTGTCGCCGAGCTCGGCCTTGAGTTCGTCGATGTGGCCCTGATGGCGTTCGTGACCGATCGCGGTGTTCCCGTCGCGCACGATGCGGCGCACGATGTTGGCACCCATCCGGCCGAGGCCGATCATTCCCAGCTGCATCAGTTCTCCCTCGTTGTGCGCACTACCTGGTGTCGAGTCTCACGTGCGATTGTCTCGCGCGAGCGCGCGCAGCCGCAGGGCGGCCGTCAGCGGGTCGCGGTAAATGCTCGGAAAAACGGCTGTAACGCCCCGGAACGGACGCCGATAAACAGATCGGCTCCGTGTAGTTGCCAGACCCCCGACCCGGCAACTACGCGGAGCCTTCCTGCTGTCCATCCACTGTTGCCAGGGTGCCGAGGGCGACGAACACCATTACCCTTGGCCGAGGCCCCGCAAACACCTGGGGCCGGGCGCACCTGATCCAGGACGACGCCATACCACCCAACGGAAGGACCTCCGTGCCCAGCGAGTCGAACGTCGGCGGACCGGCCGACCGACCAAGGGGCGAGGTCGGACTACGCAAGCTGCTCGAAGCAAATCGCACTTTCGATGCCGACGTCACCGCCGCCCTGCCCACCCAGCCCCTAGCCACCGTGACCCGTGACGGCTGGTCGCCCGCGCCCGCGCCCGCTCCGGCGGGCCCGCAGCCGCCGACCGGCTCCGGCACCCCACAGCTGGCCAAGCGCATCAGTATCGCCGTCGGCGCCGTGTTCGCCGTCGGCGCCGCCGCCTACCTGGCCGACCTGGCCCTGAGCATCGGCGAGGTGGCGCGCGGCACCGTCGTCGCCGGGGTCGACATCGGCGGTATGGACAAAGCCGAGGCGAACGCCTTACTCCACGACGAGCTCGGGCCGAGGGCCGAACGCCCGCTCCCGGTCCGGATCGGCGACGTGCAGGCCAGCCTGGTACCGGCCGTTGCCGGGCTCCAGGNTGGACAAAGCCGAGGCGAACGCCTTACTCCACGACGAGCTCGGGCCGAGGGCCGAACGCCCGCTCCCGGTCCGGATCGGCGACGTGCAGGCCAGCCTGGTACCGGCCGTTGCCGGGCTCCAGGTGAACTGGGACGGCACCTGGGACGCCGTCGGCGACCAGCCGCTCAACCCGGTGCGCCGGCTGATCTCGCTGTTCGGCACCCGCGACGTCCAGGTGGTCAGCACCGTGGACGCGGCGGCGCTGGATCAGCAGGTGGCCGGTTTCCAGGTCCACGACAACCCGACCGTCGAGGGCACGGTGCGGTTCGACAACGGCAGGCCGGTCGCGGTCGCGCCGGTGCCCGGCCGCGTGCTCGACACCGCCGCCGCGCGCACCACGATCACCGAACGCTGGGCGTCGAGCAGCGAACTGGACCTGCCGGTAGTGGCCGCACCCGTCGCGGTGCGGACCGAGGCCGTGCAGGCCGCACTGCGCGATATCGCCACTCCGGCGATTTCCGCGCCGATCACGCTGAGCGGCAAGGACATTCGCGCCGTGCTCACGCCGGAGCAGATCGCCCGCGTGCTCACCTTCGTGCCCGACGGCAACGGCGGTCTGGCGCCCAAGATCGACAACGACGCCGCGATCGCCCTGCTCGCACCGCAATTGGCGACCTCGGAGGTGGAGCCCAAGGACGCCACCTTCACCGTCGGCGCGGGCAAGCCGACGGTGGTGCCCGCCGTGGTGGGCAACAAGGTCGACTGGCCCAAGACGCTGGAGAAGCTGCCCGCGCTGCTCACCGCCACCGGCAACCGCACCACCGAGGCGGTGTACCAGCGGATCGAGCCGAAGCTCACCACCGACGCCGCCAACGCGCTTGGCATCACCGAGATGGTCGGCCAGTTCACCACCGGCGGCTTCAGCGGCCCGTCCGGGGTGAACATCCGCACCGTCGCCGCCAAGGTCGACGGCGCGGTGGTGAAGCCGGGAGATACCTTCTCGCTCAACGAGTTCACCGGACCGCGCACCGCCGCGGAGGGGTATGTCGAGTCCGGCATCATCGACAAGGGCAGGCCGAGCACCGCGGTCGGCGGCGGCATCAGCCAGTTCGCCACCACGCTGTACAACGCCGCTTACTTCGCCGGTATGGAGGACGCGGGTCACACCGAGCACAGCTACTACATCTCGCGGTACCCGGCGGCGCGCGAAGCCACCGTGTTCGACGGGGCGATCGACCTGGCGTTCCGCAACAACACCGCGACCGGCATCTACATCCAGACGGTCGCGACGGGCTCGGACATCACCGTGCGCCTGTGGGGCACCAAGACCGTCGACGTGGAGTCGATCACCGGCGAGAAGTCGAAACCGACCGAGCCGCAGGAGATCACCCTGCCCAAGGGCAAGGACTGCATCGCCTCCGAGGGCGCGCCCGGCTTCACCATCTCCGACACCCGGGTGATCACCGATCGCAAGACCGGCGCCCAGGTGTCGCGGCACACCCGGACCGTGAAGTACGACCCGATCCCGATCGTGAAGTGCGAGTGAGGGTTTCCTAGCAGTTGCAGTCGCAGCTGCAGCAGTCGCCGCAGCCGCAGTCCTCACCGCAGCAGTTGCTGCAACAGTCACCGCAATCGCAGCAGTCGCCGCAATCGCAGTGCTTGGCCCAGGCGTCCTTCTGCTCGCCGGTGCACGGGCTGGTGTGGTCGACACAGCAGGCCACACCGGTGCAGTAGACGCCCAGGATCAGCCCGCCCGCCTTGAGCGGACCGGGCCGGTTCGGGCGGCGCCCCGGTGGGGACGGGAACTGATACGGCGCGTGCTGTCGCGCGGTGGGCGACGTGCGGCAGACATGGCCGACGGCCAGGCCGAGGCCCTGGCCCAGCCTGCGCAGCAGCGCCGACAGCGGGTCGAGCAGGGCCCAGCGGACGGTGGGCAGCTGGTCGAGCTTCGCCTCGGCGGCGGCCGCGCGGACGCGGGATTCGCTCTCGCGCAGCAGATCATAGGCGCGGGGCAGATCGGTGCCGGTGGCCTCGAGCGGGTTGAAACGGCCGCGCAGGCGATCGCGTTCGAGGTCCTCGATGGCGTCGGCGAGGTGAGCGATGCGGCCGACATGGCGGCCGATCTCCTCCAGTGCCGCGACGTTGTCGGGGCGACCGGCCAGGGTCGCGGTGTGACCGAAGAGGGTGGCGGCGCAGAGCTGGGTCGGGCCGGTCAGCTGATCGAGCGTGATCGGCGGGACACGCGACTCGTCGCCAAGCGTCGTGACGATCGGGTCGACGGCGGATCGGGGCAGCGCACCGAAACCCGCAGCGCCAGCAGGGCTGCCGCCCTCGGCCAGTGCCTCCAGCGCAGGCTGGCTGTCGATCGCGGTGACCAGCGGCCCGATGTCGAGTCCGATCAGGTCGGCCTGCGCCCGCGCCGCCGCCGACCACTTGCCGGAGACCCGGCGCATCGGCGGGCGAGCGAGTCGACCGGCGTCACCGTCGTCGACGTGGTCGCGAATCTTGGCCGCTCCCAACAGCAGTGAGGCGGTGGCGGCCAGCTGCACGCCCGGCGCGTTCGCCGCGACGACGGAGGCGCGGCGCATCCCGCGCAGGGGGCAGGGGCCCGCGGTCGTGCGCGCGCCCGCGTCGCCGGTCTGCGCCTCGGTGAGCACGCTGAGCACGATGGCGTCGGTGTTGGTCGCCGCGCGGGCCAGTTGACCGTGTCCGTCGCGCAGTCCCAGGCACAGCCCACACATGTGCGCCTGCCACTGCCCCGGATCGATGCCGTATTTCGCCGCGCCGTGCGCACACGGCTTCAACACACCGAACACTGCCACCCCGTCTGTCGTGAATCCTCTCGCCGAGCACGATGGCAGGTCGGCGCGGCGCGGGCAACCGGTGGCGCGCTACTCGGCCTTCTTGCGACCGGCCAGACCGCGCCAGGCCAGATCGTCGAGGAGATCTACGGCCTCGGCCACTTCGATCCGCCCGCCGGCGACCCGGTCGGCGATCGCCTCGCCCGCCCCGATCACCGCGGCCGCGACGACCTCGAAATTGGTGCCGGGATCGGCGTGCTTGGCACTGGACTCGAGCAGTTTGGCGGTGAGCTCGATGACGCGCTCGCGCGCGTTGTCGATCTCGGACGCGAAAGCTTGCTGACCGATTGCCTGCCGGTAGAGCACCTGCCACGACTGCCGATTGCGATCGACGAAATCGAGGAAGCCCTCCAGCGCCGTGCGCACCTGCTCATGCGGGGTGAGTTGCGGGTTGCCCGCCGGCGCGACGGCCTCGATGAAGCGCAGGCCCTCGCGCTGGATGCAGGCCCGGAACAACTCGTCCTTGGAGCCGTAATACAGGTAGAGCATGGGCTTGGAGATTTTCGCCTCGGCGGCGATGGCGTCCATCGAGGTGTCGTGGAAGCCCTTGCGCGCGAATACCTCGACGGCGGCGTCGAGCATCTGCTGCTCACGAACCGCCCGGGGAAGTCGCTTCGTTCCGCCCGCCATCCACTCTCCTACCGCAGGGTGAACCCCTATATTACTCCAAGGTAAGTTCGCCCGTGCCCATTTGCCGCACAGTCGCCGGGCTGCCTCAGCAGCCCAGCGGTGCGCCCTTGTAGCGCGCCATCCGCAGCACGGAGGCGTCGACCCGGTCGGCGGGCAGTTTGCCACTCGCCACCGACTGTTCCAAACGGTCGAGCACCTGGGGCACCGCGTCGGTACTGATCCACAGGGCATTGTCGGCGCCGGCGACCAGCGCCGCCTCCACCGCGTCGGCGATCGACATGCGGGCGGTGATGGCCGCCATCCCGCCGAGATCGTCGGTGAAGATCGGTCCGTCGAACGGCGGCGCGCCGTAGCCGGTGCCCTCGCGCAGCAGCGACATCACGGCCGGGCTGATGCTGGCGGGGACGTCGGGCTCGGTCAGCCCGGGCACGTCGAGGTGGCCCACCATCACGGCCGCGCTGGAGTTCACCAGGTTCCGGAACGGGACCAGGTCCTTGTTCTGCAGCTCCGACAGCGGCGGGGTTCGGACCGCGCCGGTGTGCGAGTCGCCGGACCCCGAGCCGTGGCCGGGGAAGTGCTTCATGACCGCGCCGAGGCCGACCTCGTTCGAGGCGCGGATGTAGGCGCCCGCGAACTCGGTGACGACCTGGGGGTCGTCGCTGTAGGAGCGGTCGCCGATGACGCTGTCGGCGGGCTGGCTGCTCACATCGACGTCGGGGGCGAAGTCGACGGTGACACCGAGGTCCTTCAGGGCCTTCGACCTGACCAGCGTGTTCTGGTAGTGCTGCTCGGGCGTCTGGGTCTGCGCGATCTCCCTGGCCGAGGGCGCGACGCCGATGAGGTTCTTGGCGCGCGAGACCCGCCCGCCCTCCTCGTCGATGGTCACCATCAGCGGCGCCTTGGCCAGCGCCTTCACCGCGTCCAACTGAGTGTTGTTCAGCAATCCGGGATCGGTCCAGCTGCCGATGAAGATGCCGCCGACCTGCTCGGTGCTCACCACGTTCGTGGCGTCGGCCGCGCCGGTGATGCCGACCGTCAGCAGCTGCGCGAGTTTCTCCCGCTGGGTGAGTTTCGCGAGATAGTCGGCGCCGCAAGCGGATTGCGCGGGCGTGCCCGTCACGGGCGACGTCGCGTCGGTGCTTTGCGCCGAGGTGGGAGCGCCGCTGCTGCTCGCCGCGGGGGTCGTCTCGGTCGACGATCCTCCCGAACAGGCGGTGGCGACGGCGGCCAGGACTGCGAACACGACCACAGGCGATTTCCGCATGCGCTCCACGGTAGCCCCGTTCCCGCGCGACCCGCGGCACCGGATCCGGATTGAACCTCGCGCAGCGGGGGTAACCTGACTGCACAAGACGCTGTACCAGCGCAGGAGGTCGTCATGGCTTGCGATCGGATGCTCATCGCCTACGACGGTTCCGAACACGCCAAGCGGGCCATCGAGTACGCGGGCCGCTTCCTCACCGCCGAGCGCGCGATCCTGCTCACCGCCTGGGAACCCATGGTGCGCCAGGCCGCCCGCATCTCCGGGCTGGCCGGGGTGATGCAACCGGACTGGGTGCCCGACGAGGAGATCGAGGACATCGCCTACACCGATGCCCGCAAGATCAACGCCGAGGGCGTGCACCTGGCGAAACTGGCCGGGATCGACGCCGAACCGCGCACCGTCGAGTGCACGACCACGATCTGGAACGCGATCGTGGACTGCGCCGACGAGCTCGACGTCGACATCATCGTCGCCGGTACCCGCGGCGCCACCGGACTGCGCGCGCTGCTGCACAGCAGCGTGGCCGAGGCGGTGCTCAAGCACGGACACCGGCCGGTGTTGCTGGTGCCGCCCGAGCACTGAGAGTTCGATCGCTCCCCGGTTCCGGGGCACAGTCGGCGAAGCTATGGTCGAAGCACCATGAACCGATTCCTGCTGGCCCGCCCCGACGGGGTGCTGCGCGCGGCGGGGGTGCGCGCGAGCTACCCCGACCCGCGACAGGCCGTCGACGCGCTGCGCCGGTGGACCTCGCCCGGCAGCGGAGCCGGTCCGCGGCTGATCGTCGGCGCGCTGCCGTTCGATCCGGGCGAGCCCGCGGCGCTGTGGCAGCCCGAGACCGCACTGCACACGGCCGGACCGTGGCGGCCCGCCGCGCTGCCGGAACTGCCCGCGGTCCGCGTCGTCGCCGAACTGCCCAGCGCGGCCGAACACGTGGCGCGGGTGACCAAGCTGATCGAACAGCTCGGGGATCCCGGCACCGAGCTGCGCAAGGTGGTCGCCGCGCGGACCCTGCTGATCGAGGCCGACGCGCCGCTGGAACCGGAGGTCGTCGCCGGTCAGCTGCTGACCCGGCATCCGAACGCCAATGTCTACGCGGTGGATCTGACGGCCGCGGGCCGACCGGGCGAGACGCTGCTCGGCGCGACGCCGGAGGTGCTCGTCGCGCGGCACGGCACCCGCGTCAGCCTGCATCCGCTGGCGGGCACCCTGCCCCGCCTCGCCGATCCGCGGGCCGACGCGGCCCAGGCCCGGGAGCTGTTGTCCAGCACCAAGAACCACGACGAGCACGGCTACGTGATCGAGTGGATCCGGCAGCAGCTGACCCCGGTCTGCCGCGAGCTGCACATCCCCGACGCGCCCGAACTGCTGAGCACCGAACAGGTCTGGCACCTGGCCACCCCGATCCACGGCGTGCTGCGCGACCCGGCGACCACCGCGCTCGACCTGGCGCTGCTGCTGCATCCGACACCCGCGGTCAACGGGACGCCGTTCGCCGCCGCGCTCGCCGCGATCACCGCCGACGAGCCGCGCCGCGGCTTCTACGGCGGGGCGGTCGGCTGGTGCGCCGACGACGGCGACGGCGAATGGGTGGTCGCGATCCGTGGCGCCGAGCTCGCGGCCGACGGGCGCACCCTGCGCGCGAGCGCGGGCGGCGGGATCGTGGCGGCGTCGGATCCGGCGGCCGAGCTCGCCGAGACCACCGCCAAATTCCGCACACTGCTCGGCGCGCTGCGTTGCGGCGTGCCCGAACACTGACCTGACGGGTGACACCTGCTAGGTTGGCCGAAGTACCACCCCGACGTCGAGCGTATTGGAGTGCGCGATGAAGTTTGCTGTTCCGGCTGTTGCCAGCGCGGTCGGCGGCGCCCTGCTGAGCGCAATCGCCGTCTTCGCGATCACGGCCGCGGTGCAGCAGAACACGGCGCCGGAGATCGACCGCAGCGGTGACAAGGATTCCTCGCTGCTCAACGCTCCTGAATACGGCAGCCGCTGAGTCCGACGCCCGCGCGTCACGCCCCCTAGCGGGGCACCCGGACACGGCTCCACTGGGTTGGCGCTGGTTCGTCGGCACGGTCGTAGCCGCCTTCGTCCTGACATTCGCGCAGGCGCCAGGGCTCACCGTCGCGGACACCAAGTACGACCTCGCCCAGAACCCGCTGGGGTTCCTCGCACGGGCGTCGCACCTGTGGAGCAGTCAAGCTCCGATGGGCCAGGTGCAGAACCAGGCCTACGGCTACTTCTTCCCGCACGGCACCTTCTTCTCCGCCGGTCATCTGCTGCACCTGCCCGCCTGGGTGACTCAACGCCTCTGGTGGGCGCTGCTGCTGCTGGCCGGGTTCTGGGGCATCGTCAAGCTGTGCGAGACGCTGGGAATCGGCGCGCGCGGTTCGCGGGTGATCGCCGGTATCGCGTTCGCGCTGTCGCCGCGGGTGCTCACCACGCTCGGCTCGATCTCCTCGGAGACGCTGCCGATGATGCTGGCGCCGTGGGTGCTGCTGGCGCCGGCCGCCCTCGGGGTCGCGGTGCGCAGGATTCGGCGCGGCGGGGCGCTCTCCCCGGCCGGTAGCGCCCTCGCGCTGGCCCTGATGGGCTCGGTGAACGCCGTCGCGACCGTGGCCGCGTTCCTGCCCGCCGCGCTCTGGTGGGCCTCCTACCGGCCGAATCGGCGCTGGTGGCGGTTCACGGCCGCGTGGATTCCGCTGCTGGTGCTGGCGACCTTCTGGTGGGTCGTGCCGCTGCTGCTGCTCGGCAAGGTGAGCCCGCCGTTCCTCGACTACATCGAGTCCTCGGGGGTGACGACGCAGTGGGCCTCGCTGAGCGAGGTGCTGCGCGGCACCGACAGCTGGACCCCGTTCGTCTCGCCGGAACGCATCGCGGGCGCGGTGCTGGTCACCCAGCCCGCCGCGGTGCTGGCGACCGGGCTGCTCGCGGCGGCCGGCATGGCCGGACTGGCCAGGTCGGCCATGCCCTACCGGGGCCGGTTCACGTTGATCCTGCTGGTCGGGCTCGCCGGCATCTGCGCGGGCTACGTCGGCGAACTCGGTGGTCCGTTCGCCGAGTCGGTGCGGGTGTTCCTCGACTCCGGCGGCGCGCCGCTGCGCAATGTGCACAAGCTGGAACCGCTGATCCGGCTGCCGCTGGTGGTCGGGCTCGCCCATCTGCTCGGCCGGGTGCCGCTGCCCGCCTCGGTGCCGCTGCGCGAGTGGCGCAACAGCTTCGCGCATCCGGAACGCGACCGCATCGTCGCGGTCGCGGCGCTGATCCTGGCCGCGCTCACCCTGGCCACCTCGCTGGCCTGGACCGGCAAGCTCGCGCCGCGCGGCGCCTACGACCGGGTGCCCGCGTACTGGACCGACACCGCCGAGTGGCTGGCGGACAACGCCGCCGACACCCGTGCGCTCGTCGTGCCCGGCGCGCCGTTCGGCAGCCAGATCTGGGGGCTGACCCGCGACGAACCGTTGCAGGCGCTGGCCAGTACCCCCTGGGCCGTGCGCGATTCGGTCCCGCTGAATCCGCCGGGCACCATCCGCGCGATGGATTCGGTGCAGCGGCTCATCGCCGACGGCAGACCGTCGACCGGGCTGGCCGCCACCCTCGCCGACCAGGGCATCGGCGTCCTGGTGCTGCGCAACGACCTCGACCCCGAGACCTCCCGCTCGACCCGGCCGATGCTGGCGCACCGGGCGATCGAGGGCTCGCCGGGCCTGACGAAGGTGGCCGAATTCGGCGCGCTGATCGGGCCGCGCGCCGCGGACGCGGGCTTGGTCGTCGACAACGACCTCCAGCCCGCCTACCCGGCGATCGAGATCTACCGGGTCGAGGTGCCGTCGCCGGGGACCCCGGCGCAGGTGCGCGGCGGGACCGGCGCGCCGCCGGGATTCCCCGGCGCCTACACCGTGCCGCTGGATTCGGTACCCGTCGTCCAGGGCGGCCCCGAAGTGCTCGAACGGATCCGGCGCAACACCGGAAACCCCACGGCCCCCGTGCTTCTCACCGCGGATGCGGCGCGCGCCGACCTGCCGCCGAAGCCGGTCCTGCTGACCGACACGCCGATGGATCGCGAGTCCGATTTCGGCCGGGTCGACAATCACAACTCCGCCGTCCGCGCCGCCGACGATGCCCGGCGCACCCACAACCTGGTGCCCGACTACCCGGTCGAGGGCACGCCCCTGGTCCAGGGCGAATGGTCCGGCGCGAAGGTGACCGCGTCCAGTTCCGCCGCCGACGCCACCCAGATCGGCGGCGCCGCGCCCGGCAGCTCGACGGCCGCCGCCGTCGACGGCGACCCGAGCACCGCCTGGATCAGCAACGGCGCCGAGCCCGCGCTCGGGCAGTGGCTGCGGCTCGATCTGGACAAGCCGATCACCACCGGCTCGCTGCGTTTCACCACCACCGCCGCCGCCCTGGGCGATCCGGTGAAGTGGGTCGAAGTCCGTACCTCCCGGGGCACGGTGTCGGCGCGGATCGCCGAACCCGGTGCGCCGGTGACCGTTCCGCTGCCCGCGGGCAAGACCGACTGGGTCATGGTCACCGCCGCGCGGACCGAGACCGGCACCAGCGGTGGCCAGTTCGGGATCAGCGAACTGACCCTCGACGACTACACCGTGCGCGACGCGCCGGTGCGGGTCGACATCCGGCACCGGGTGGTGCTGCCCGACGTCGCGCCCGGCACCACTGTGACCGGTTGGGACCTCGGCCAGGAATTCCCCGGCCGCAGCGCCTGTTTCGACGGCCCCGACCGGGTGCACTGCAGCAAGGGACTCGGCCTGCCCGCCGAGGAGCCCGGCGTCTTCGGCCGCACCCTCGCCGTTCCCGAACCGCTCACCGCCACCACCGACCTGACCGTGCGCACCCGGCCGGGCCCGGCGCTCGAGGCCCTGCTCACCGACCACACCCGTCCGGTGGCGCGCGGCAAGGCCGATGTCGGCGACCTGCGCGGCGCGGCCTTCGCCGCCACCGACGGCGACCCGAAGACCACCTGGACCGCGCCGGAGGCCACCGTCCGTGGGCTCGCCGGGGCCAAACCCACACTGGTGCTGGAACTTCCGGAGCCCACCGAGGTCACCGGGCTCGACCTCACCACCGCGCTCGGCGGACTTCCCGCGACCGCTACCGCCGTCGCGGTGAATCTCGGCAACGGGCCCCAGGTGCGGGAACTGCCCGAGCGCGAACACGGCGAACCCGCGCGGATCTCGCTGTACCCCACCGTCACCGATCGCATCGAGATCAGCATCCAGAGCTGGAACGAGGTGCTCGATCGCACCGCGCTCGGCTTCGTGCTCACCCAGCCGCCCGGCCTCGCCGAGGTGGAGGTGCTCGGCCCCGAGTACCCGGCGCACGCGGGCGGCGACCGGCTCGTCACCATCGGCTGCGCGGACGGACCGGTGATCGCGATCGGCGGCCGCACCGTGCACACCACGATCACCGCCACCGCCGACGAACTTCGCTCCGGCGCACCGGTGTCGGCGCGGGCCTGCGCCGAGGACGCGGCCGATATCGAACTGCTGCCCGGCCACCCCGATCTCACCGTCGCCCCGACCGAACTGTTCACCGTCGACCGGCTGCGGCTCGTACGTACCGATCCGACCGCACCGGCACCCGCCGATCCGGGCACCCGGCTGCTGGTGCTCCCGCTGAGCACCAATGTCGGCTGGCAGGCGCACACCGCCGACGGGCGCGAGTTGGCGCCGGTGGTCGTCGACGGGTGGCAGCAGGCGTGGCTCGTCCCGGCCGGCACGACCGGGGAGATCACCGTGTCGTTCCCGGCCGACCGCTGGTACCGGCTCGCCATCTTCGGCGGGTTGCTGCTGTTGATCCCGCTGGCGCTGCTGGCGATTCCGCGGCGGCGTCCGGTGCCGGATCCCGGTCCGGCGCCCGGGACCTGGGGTCCGCGCTGGATCGGCGCGATCGGGCTCACCGGGGTGGCGGCCGTCGTGTCCGGTCCCTTCGGGGCGGTGTGCTCGGTGCTCGCGCTGGCCGGGAGCTGGTACCGGCCGGTGCTGACGGCGAAGGTGTCGCCCTGGGTGGCGGGGCTGGGGACGCTGATCTCGGCGGCCGTGCTGTCGACCGGGACGTGGCGGTCGGGGACCACCTATATGGGCGGCTCGCTGTGGGCACAGGCACCCGCGGTCCTCGCGGTCATCGCGGTCGGTGTCGCGGCGCTACCGCGTCGCCGGCGCTGACCCTGCTCGGCGCGGCGTCAGGCGTCGATCAGCGCGTTGTCGGCGGCAGGGCGGCACCACCGGGATCGGCGGGCTCGCGCGGCGGCGGGCTCGACGCGGCCTGCCTGCGGGCGGCTGCCTTCGCCGTGGCGGCCTGATCCCAGCGCCGGGCCAGTCGTCGCGCCGGGTCCTCGATCAACGCGAAGCTCGCGGCGGCGAGCGGCAGGGTGAGCGCGGTGGTGAGCCCGAGGACGTAGAGGAAGTTGCCGTTGAACGGCAGCAGGCCGAACACCGGGAACACCATGGTGAGCACGACCAGATGCCACAGGAAGATGCCGTAGGACCAGCGGCCGAGGGTGGCCGCGGTCGGCGATTCCAGCCAGCGGTGCGGTGCCGCGTTTCCCGGACGCAGCACCAGCGGGGCGAGCAGGCCGAACCCGATGATCGTGCCGAGCAGCATCTTCATCGCGTACTGCCACGGCTGAGCGCGCTCGAGCCCGGCGGGGCCGCCGAACTCGGTCGCCGAGAGCAGGAAGGCGGCCAGCGCGATCGCCCACATCAGCGGCTGACTCGCGAACGGGCGGTGCCACCAGGTACCGGGGCGCGCCTGGTAGATCAGCTCCGCGAGCAGCATGCCCGCCGCGAACCACGGCAGATAGCCCGGCAGCCAGTTGTCGGCGTGGATGCCGTCCGGGGTCGGGACGGGCCACAGGTTCCAGGTCAGCGTCACCGCCATCAGCGCGCAGATCACCGGGACTCGCAGGCGGGCGGCGGTGCCGCGCAGCCGCACGATCGCGACCGCCAGCAGCGGCAGCACCAGGTAGAACGCCACCTCCACCGACAGGCTCCACATCTGCGTGAGGCCCTCGGTCAGGGTCAGCGGCACGAACACCTGCAACAGGAACAGATTCGACACCCACACCCGCAAATTCGCCGACTGCGCCGCGCCGGGCAGCAACACCAACACGAACGCCACGACCGCCCAGTACGCGGGCACGATCCGCATCAGGCGATGCAGCAGATAACGCGCCGTGCTCGGGGCGGCGCCGAGCCCACGCGCGACCGCCGCGTGCGGGCGCCACAGCAGATAGCCCGACAGCGCGAAGAACACCGCGACCGCCATGTCGAAGCGTTCCAGGATCGGGCCGAGCACGGCGATCCCGCTCGCGCCGGTCTGGAACGCGACGTGGGTCAACAGCACACCGAGTGCCGCCATCCCGCGCATCCCTTCGAGGGCGGGATTGAAGGCGCGAGGCGGTGAAACGGGGGCGGTGGCGGTCGTCATCACGCTCCAGTCTGCCGTGTCGGCGATTTACCGGGCGCACCACGGCACACTGTGCGGTCGGGCTGTTAGTGTCGGGGCTCACGAGGGCCTAGGGTGCTTTACCAGACCACCGGAGGATCCGTGTTCGAACGACGAGGAGAGTTTGCATGGCACTGAGTGCCGGTACCAGAAGGACGGTCGCCTGCGTGCTCGTGGGTCTGGGCGCGGCATTACTCGTCGCCGCGCTGATGATCCCCACCTACACCGTGAGCAAGGTGGCCAAGACTCCGCTCGACCTCGAGATCACCACGATCGCCGAGAACCAGAAGGGTGAGGACAGCCTTGTCCTCGACTCCAAATCGCTGACCACCGGCGACGGCCCCGCCGTCGTGAACAAGGACGTGCCGCTGGTCTCGCAGCGCTTCGTCACCGTCGAGGAGCCCTCCGACGCCGACGAGATGACGCTGCAGGCAGGCCAGACGCTGCGCCGCACCGACGTGCAGGGCGACACGGGTCTGCTCACCGCGACCATCGACCGGGTCACCATCTCGCGCACCACGGGCGAGCCGGTCGACACCGAGCCCAACGGCTCGATCGCGGTCACCGTCAACAAGGACGGCAGCGTCATGGAGCCGGTGCAGCACACCGGCCTCGGCTACCGCTTCCCGATCGGCACCGAGAAGAAGACCTACCCGTACTTCGACATCAACGTGCGCAAGTCCTTCGACGCGAACTTCATCGAAGAGACCGAGATCAACAACACGAAGGTCTACCACTTCCAGATGACCGCGCCGGTCACCAGCACGTGGGACGTCGTGCAGTCGCCGACCAACCGGCTGACCCTGCCCGCGTCGAAGTGGGGCGTCACCGACGTGCCCGCCGACCAGCCCGTCACCATGACCCGCTACTACACCAACGTGCGTGACCTGTGGGTCGAGCCGCAGACCGGCACCGTCATCAAGGGCGGCGAGTCGATCCACCTGTTCTACGCCCGCTCGGCGGACAAGCCCGAGGTCACCGCGCTCAAGTCGCACATCGTGTTCGACGAGAACACCGTCGAGTCGCAGATCGCGATCGCCAAGGAGAACACCGACAAGCTGTCGCTGTTCGGCCGCGTCGTCCCGATCGTGTTCGGCATCCTCGGCGTGATCGCCCTGCTCGCCGGCCTGTTCCTCGGCCTGCGCGGTGGCAACACCCCGCAGCACGCCAGCCCGCGTGGCACCCGTCCGACGCCCGCCCCCACGGCGGCCCCCGACGACGCCTCCTCGAACTGGGATGCCGACGACGCGCCGACCACCCAGTTCACCCGGGGTGACTACGACGCGCCGACCGAGCAGATCGATATCAACAAGCGTCCCTGAGCGACAAGCTCCCGACAACGGCCCCGATCATCACGACCGGGGCCGTTGTCGTTTCCGGGATCCGGGTGACGCGCCGAATCGCGGTGCGGGCGAGTGTGCCGGATCGGAGTCGCGGTGCGGGCGGGCCGGTTGGCCGACTTCGGAGCCGGAACGGCCGGGGCTGGACGGCTCGCGGTGCACGCGGGCGACCTACAAGCGCCGCAGCGACCGGCGCCGGGCCGGCCGTGCGCGCGGCCGACTTACGGAGCCGGAACGGCCGGGGCCGGAGCCGGGGTGGTGGTGCGGGCGGCTGTGCGCAAGACGACGACCGCGACGATCAGGGTGGTCACGGCGGCTACCGAGACGGCGGTGGTGATCAGGGCGCCGATGGTGCGGGCGAAGGTGAGCATGAGGGTCACCTCCAGGACCAGGCCGATCCAGGTGACGGCGGCCAGCGCGGTGCGTTCGACGGCGATCGCGGACAGCAGAGCGCCCTGGAGGACGGCCAGGATGGCGCCGTGCAGGGCGAACATCCACAGCATGCCCTGGATCGGCGCGTAGTCCTGCCCGGCGAACAGCGGGGCGAGCGGAGCGGCCAGCGCGGCACCGATCACCGCGACGACGCCGATGATCGACAGCACCGACAGCGCGTCGCGGATCGCGCGCGCCGAATGCGAGGGCTGGGCCATGCGCGGATACAGCACGACCCCGACCGCCTGCGGCAGCCAGAACGCGATCTTCGTGGCGATGGTGCCCAGCGAGTAGCGGCTCGCGTCGACGTCGTCGAGGACGATCCGCACGACGATCAGGTCCGCCGACGACAACGCCATCAGCGCCGCCTGCACCTGCACCGCCCGCAGCACCGGCAGCACACCGATCGCCCGGCTCTTGGCCGCAGCTTCGCGCGAGCGCGGATCGGGTTCCTGCTCGCGCGCGGCCGATCGAGCGATGCGACCGGCGATGATCGCCGCGCAGACGATGCCCGCCGCCCCGGCCCACAGCGCGCCCGCCGCGCC
>NZ_JBCGFB010000128.1:0-16636 GCF_038752175.1 Nocardia sp. No.11
GCCGGAACCAGGTAATTCGCTCTCCGGCTCAGCGGGGGAACCTCACCTACGGGTACCGCAGAATCCACGCGGAACTCACCCTCGCCATGAACGTGACCGTCTGCACGCGAACGGTGTCGGTCCTCATGACGTGGGCCGGCATCTACGGGCTGCCCGGACCAGCGCGGGTCAAGCGCCTTCGCGGTGTCGTAACAGCCGACGATCTGGTCAACCGAAAGTTCCACCGACTGCCGCCAAATGAGTGGTGGGTCACCGACATAACGCAACACAGAACGCGAGAAGGGTGGGTCTACCGCGCTGCCGTTCTCGACGCGTTCAGCCGTCGGATCGTGGGTTGGTCGATCGATTCCGAGCAGGACGCGACCTTGGTCGTGAACGCCTTGGACATGGCCATCCGCAACCGGCGTCCCGACACGGGCGGAATCGTGCATGCCGACCACGGGACCCAGTTCACCTCATGGGTTTTCGGGGAGAAAATCCGTTCCGCGGGGCTGCTGCCTTCGTTCGGCACCGTCGGAGATGGGCTCGATAACGCGATGATGGAGAGCTTCTGGGGCTCCATGCAGATCGAGCTGCTCAACCGCAAGAAGTGGAAGACCCGGATCGAGCTCGCGAACGCGATCTTCGACTACATCGAGATCTTCCACAACCGTCAACGCCGCTACTCCGCGTTCGGGTATTCCACGCCGATCGAGTACGAACTATCGTTCGACAACGACACCGTCCGCGCAGTCGGTTGGCCACCGCGACTGGAACCTAACCGGTGCGGCAGGTCAAGATGTCACCTAGCCGTGCAGCAGTCCCCCCGTCCGGACACACTAGGTAACCCACGGGTGATGGCGCTTCGGCGATCACCACCCGTCTTGCTCGCTATCGGTGAGCGCGAGCTGTCACCGTGGCGGTCCTGATCTGTTCGAGCACGGCCGGTTTCCGTCGACGGCGTGTCTGCGCCCTCGTCAACGAGTTCGACCATTTCCTCGATCTCTGATTACACCGCGGCCCGGACGTGTCCTATACGGGCCACACGATGTGGACCGCTCACCACGGGCGCCGAATGCAGTTCCGGCGGAAGCACCGCGGCCTTCCCCGGAAGGTCAGAGTCGGGCGATGTCGAACCGTTCCCACGGACCCACCGCGACTCGGTCGCACAGCAGCCACGAGTCCCCGCCTTGCGCCGACCAGTAGTGCCCGCCCAAGGCCATGATGGTG
The DNA here is from genome assembly GCF_038752175.1 of Nocardia sp. No.11. Lineage (NCBI taxonomy): Bacteria > Bacillati > Actinomycetota > Actinomycetes > Mycobacteriales > Nocardiaceae > Nocardia > Nocardia sp. No.11. The sequence continues at coordinate 1,210 of NZ_JBCGFB010000128.1, forward strand.
CTCGCGCCGCCGGAGGTGGTCAGGACGAACTTCTCCCACTGGCCCAAGGTCGTTGCGCCGACCCGCAACCACTCGCCGCCGCCGTCGAGCGCCATCACGTACCGGCCGTCGTGCGCTCGAATCGACACCACCGTCCTGATCCCGTACGAGGAGTAGTAGGCGAGTTCGCTGATCGTGAAAACCGTTGCGGGCGTGGGCAGGTACTCGTCGGCGATCAGCAGGTCGCGGGTCAGTGGGTCGTCGCTGACGCGGACGAACCGACCGCCCGAGGCGACGAGGCGGGCCTGGTATCGCACCCGCTCCTGGATGTCGGTTTGGACGACGTCGGGATCGAAGGAACGGGTGATGCGGTGGATCTTGCCGTCGGCGACGGCGAGCACATCCAGGGTCGTGGGGGTGCGGAATACCGCGGCCACCGTGCGGTTGTCGGTGCCCGGAGGCTGACCGGGGACCCGTACCGGTTGGCCGGTCCACGCACCGTAGGCGTAGGAGCGTGCGGCCAGTGGACTGGCCGCGGCGACGAGTTCGCTCACCCCGGGCGTCGACCGGGCCGCCGCGATTCCGCCGTCCTCGGCCAGGCCGACATCGAGATGGGGTTCCCACGGGGACGGCCACTGGTCCGGTTCGCCGACGATGGTCCAGATCCGCCCGTCGCCGGGGCCTTCGGTGACGGCGCTGACCTGGATCGTGTCACCGGACAGCGTGACGGCGGCGACGCTGCCCGCCCGGGGCAGCGGCGGCAGCGGTCGCCAGCTCGCGGCGGCATCGGTGACCGTGGTGTGGATGACGGTGCCGTCGGCATCGCCGGCGATCAGCTCGATTCGCCCCGGCGCGGTCGCGGTCGCGGCCAACGCTGAACGCGGGCCCAACCCGCCGCCGGTCAACACTTGCCAGTCCGGTGCCCACCGATCGTCGATCCACCGGCGTCGGCGCACCAGGTGATCGCCCGTGCCGACAACGAACAGGTCGATCGTGTTCGTCGTCGAGCTGGCCGCGGCGATGCCCGCACGTGGGTCGAACGCGCCGGGGTCGGTGAGTGCTCGCCACGACACCCATACGTGGCCGGTGAACCGGGTCTGCAACACCGCGCCGTCGAGCGCGACGACGAAGACGTCGATCTCGCCCTCGCGCGCGACGGCCGCGATCCGGGCCGCCCGATGCAGCGGTGGGGATTCCAGCACCGACCACAACCGCCACGGATCCGCCACCACATCGATCTCGGCCACAGCGTCGCCTCCGCCGCGCACATCGAGACGCAGCGGCGCCCGGCCCAACCGCATCGACGCTCCCGGCTGGACCGGTACCTGGGCGAGCAGGAACGTGGCACCGCTGCGCGCCAGCTCCTGCGCGACGATCTGGCGTTGCATGCCCTGCGGGGTGAGCGTGCGAAAGCCGCGGTCCCAGACGCGCGGTGAGCGAAGCGAGATGTAGACGTCGGCACCGCCCGGAGCCATCGCGTGGGCAACAGCCACCACCGGAGCCCCGGTGTGGCCCGCGGCCGGGACGCCGGGCCAGCGTGCCAATTGGATAGGGCCCGCCGGTTGTCGCGGCACCGCTACCGTGGCCGTCGGGTGGTGGGGGTCGAGCCAGCCGATCGGCACCGTCGCCGCCGGGCACATGGCGGGCCCGGTCAGATCGTGGCCCGGTGACGCGTGTGCCAGCTGCGGCTCCTGCGCGGCGAGCGTTCCGACCGAGCCCATGATGCAGGTCGGATCGGCGTAGTCGAGCCCGACGTGACCGTTGAACGTACTGGCGTGGCCGCCGGGCCGGTGATTGCGACGCTGGTAGTAGTGGCCCAGCTCGTGGCACAGCAGCGAAGCGCTGAGCTGGGCAGCGGCGAATTGACCGTCGTAGCCGAACTGGCCACCGGTGGCGGCCGCCCAATCCTGAATCACCACCAGGACGGCGCCCTTCGGGAAGGGCGCCCCGTCGGCCGCGGCCTTCACGCGCACCGCGGCGGCGAGTGCGTCGGCGTCGGCGTAGGGCTGATCGATCTCGACCGGTGGATGTACCGACCAGGTGTGCTCCTCGCGAAATCCGGACATATCTCGCCAGAATCGGCGTACTTCGTCACCGCAGGCCAGCAGCCACGCCTCCGTGAAGGTGTGCCCCGACCGTGTGGCATCGCCGCTCACCCAGGCAATCACGAAGACAAAGTGTGTGTGCGCCATCGAACTACTTCCGTCGTCGAAGCGGGGGATCTCCTCCTGATATCGCCTGGCGAGCGGAGACCATTAATCGACTGACCGATCGCGAGCCTGCGGCGCTTCGATCCGAACGCCGGTGAGCTGCGAGGGTTCCGGCCGTTCGCACCGCTACGGTGTTCGGCATGAGCGACGCGATGGTGCGCGACCGCGACGGAAGGCCGTTCCTGTTGCTGGCGACACGCGCCGAGAACGAGGCCGCCGACCAGGAATACGAGGCTTTCCTGCGCTGCGGCGGGCTCGCACCGCGCCGACTGCACCGGCGCCGTCTGGAACGCGATCCGCTCGGAGAGATCGACCTCGACCGCTACGCGGGCATCATGCTGGGCGGGAGCCCGTTCACCGTCTCCGACCCGCCCGACACGAAATCGCCGGTGCAGCGGCGAGTGGAAGCTGAGTTGCGCGAGCTCGTGGCGGCCGTGGTCCGTCAGGATTTCCCGTTCCTCGGCGCCTGTTACGGCATCGGCGTGATCGGCTCGGTGATCGGCGCTGTCATCGACCGAACCCATCCCGAACCGGTCGGCCCCACCACCATCACTCTGACCGATGCCGGGCGGGTCGACCCGCTGCTGTGCGTGCTCCCGCGCGAGTTCGACGCGTTCGTCGGTCACAAGGAGGCCGCCACCGAGCTCCCGGCGGGGATCGAACGGCTCGCCACCTCGACCGGCTGCCCGATACAGGCATTCCGGGTGGGCGCCAACGTGTACGCCACGCAGTTCCATCCGGAGTTGGACGCGCAGGGCATGAGCATCCGTATCGACGCCTATAAGCACCACGGCTACTTCGACCCCGTCGAGGCCGAAGCGCTCAAGGAAGTAGCCCGCTCGGGCAACGTCGTGCACCCCGGCGCGCTGGTGCGTCGGTTCGTCCAGCTGTACGAGGATTGACGTTCGGCTGGACTGTCACCGTCGGGTCGAGTTCCGGCGAACGCCGGCACTCGCGCTCTCGTCCGGTTCGGCGCACCGACGACTATCGGTGCGCCGAACCGGACGCGTTGTCGGTGGTCGGCGCTACACCGTCGCGGGGGCTGCGGCGACGTCCACATCGCAGGACACCTGGTGCCACACCGCGAGCTCATCGCGTCGCCGCNGGCGCTACACCGTCGCGGGGGCTGCGGCGACGTCCACATCGCAGGACACCTGGTGCCACACCGCGAGCTCATCGCGTCGCCGCCGCAGCGCGGCGTCGATCTCGGTGACGGCGAAGCCTCCGGTGACCAGGCGCACCGGGGGAGTGTCGCTGTCGACCGCAGTAAGGATGGCGGCCGCGACCCGATTCGGATCGTTGAACGCCGTCGGCGGCAGCTCGCCGATCTGTCGCTGTACTTCGCGCACGGTTCGGTCGTAATCGTCGATCGGCCGGGCGTGATGGAGGTTGGCCAGGAACGGGGTTGCGGTCGGGCCGGGCTCGACGAGTGTGACGTCGATACCCAGGGGAGCGACTTCGTCCAGCAGCGCGTCCGTGAGTCCTTCGATGGCGCACTTGGTCGCCGCGAGAAGGCCTACGCCGGCGTGGGCGGTCTGTCCGTAGTAGGAGGAACCCTGCAGGATGTGACCGGCGCGCTGTCGGCGCAGGATCGGCAGGGTAGCGCGAAGCACGGTGAGCACTCCGAAGAAGTTGGTGTCGAAGATCTCGCGGGCCTGCTCGTCGTCGACTTCTTCGACCGCTCCGAAGAGCCCGTAGCCGGCGTTGTTCGCAACCACGTCGATGCGCCCATACGTGTGCAGCGCGAGCGCGACGGCGTCATCGATCGACGATTGCCTGCGCACGTCGGCGGCAACGGGAGTGATCCGGCCGCCATGAGCCGCGGCCAGGGGCGACAGCGCATCGATGTGCCGCGCCAAGGCCACGACATTGTCGCCGCGTGCGGCGGCCGCCTCGGTCAATGCCAGGCCGATGCCGGATGAGGCGCCGGTGATGAACCATGTGATGGGAACTTTCGACGTGTTGATCATGTTGCGAGCGTAAGTTGTTTGCTAGCAACAAGTCAACGCTTGATGTGGAAGTTGTTCCCATCGAAATTGGCTAGCCGACAACTCCCGAGGTAAATTCGCGGTATGGGCGATGGGTCGGAAGCAGCGCTGGCGGTGATCGCGTTCGCGAATACGCACGCCGATGGTGGTGGGGGTGTCGAGCAGTTCGCCGACGCCGACGGACTGCGCACGTGGTTGCGGGGTACCGGGCGACAGGTCACCGGTGCGGTCACCGACGCGGATGCGGCCGAGGCGCGGCAGTTGCGCGATGCCGTCGTGACCATCCTGCTCACCCACTCCGCGGACCCGAACGTCTCCGCCGTCGCGATCGAGGAGAGCGAGGCGTTGCTACGGCGGGCGGCCGACAGGTATCCACTCCGCGCGACGATCGACCGAGACGGAGTGGAACTGCGACCGATCGCCGACGGCGTGTCCGCGGTGCTGGCGGCGATCCTCGCCGCGGTGACCGAACTCGCCTACACCGGTTCCTGGTCGCGGCTCAAGGCATGTCGAAATCCGCCCTGCCACTTCGCTTTCTACGACCGCACCCGCAATACCTCGGCCGCGTACTGCAGCAACGCCTGCAGCAGTCAGGTCTCGATGCGCGCCATCAGAGCACGACGCCGAGCGCAGGCGACGGACGCCGACGCGGATACCCAGTCCTGATGCGGGGCTCCGCCGGGATCACTTCGACAGTCGACGGTGCCACCCGGATTCTCCTACCTGTGCCGGGGCACGGCGTCGCCGAATCTGTTACATGTCACAATATTTGCGGGGACTGCGCCCTCGACCGGCCCGGTGATGGCTAGCGTCGGACAATGTCGAGAGGGTGGCGTCCGCGCAGACGCGACGTGTTGGCGTTGGGAACCGCGATGGCGGGTGAGCTGATCCTGGGAACCACCGCACCGGCACAGGCGTCGCCGGTTGTCCGCTATCCGGGGTATTCCGCACAGGATTGGGCCCAACCCTACGCGCGGTTCATGGCCCACCGCACCGTCGCCCCTCCCGCCGCGGTCGCTGCCGCATTCCACGGGCCGGCGACTCCGGGCGGCATGATTCCTGCGTTCTCCGCGGTGACGTCGGACCTGTCGATCTCGGGCTATTCGCCGGTCGAAACCGGGTACGGCCGCAGCGACGAAGGTCTGGTGTGGACCGCGGTGCGCACCGAGATGCCGGGTGTGACCGCGGCGATGTGGGATTGGTGGTTCGGCTGGCACTCGGCGGAGTCCGCCCGGTACAAGCTCTGGCATCCTGACGCGCACCTGTACGCCGACATCAGTTCGGATCGCAGTGCCGAGGCGATGCCCGACCGGGCGAAATACGTCGGCACCATCTCCTACGTCGACGAGTATGTCGGGGCGAAATTGCAGCAGCTCGCGATCTCGTTCGTCGACCCGGTGGCGCACGGCTTCGAAGTCCCGGCCGGGCATACGGTGATCCTGGGACGGGTCGGGAGCAGCATCGCGCCGGTGGAGCTCGGCTGGCTTGCCCATCAAGTGCGCCCGATCCCCGGCGGCAGTGAGATGCGTAGCCGTTTCTACCTCAACCGCTACGGCCTGCGCCTGCCCGACCCTCGCCAGGCCGCCCAAGCGTTGGGGCGTGGCGCCGCGCTCGATCCCGCGGATCTGGTGCTCGGTCTGGGGCTGGCACGTGATCTCCTGTTGCACTGCGGTCAGGAAATGGCGCACCTGGCGGGATTCCTACCCGAGCTGTACAGCGCGTTCGCGGGCGGAGCAGACTCCGCGAGCTCGGAATAGCCGCGTTGCCGATCTCGAATGCGTTCGAGGGCGAGCGAAAGGCGCGACTCCGGATCAACTGTCCGCGGAACGGTCGGCGCGATGGTGGAAAGCCGATACCGCGGCCTCGACGGTGGGATAGAAATGCGTTCTGTCGAACCGGTCACCGACGCCGAAGCGGATCAGCTTGTCCTTGATCGGTCCTTTCATCTCGGCGAACTTCAATTGGATCTCTTTGCCTTCGAGGTAATTGTCGAGGTCGACGAGTTCGTCCACGGCGGTGGTGTCGAGATCGGTGATCGGTTCGGCGGCGATGATGACCCACTCGATCGGGGACGGGGCGTCGGCGACGACCGAGCGGACATAGTCGTCGAATATCTGTCCGTTGGCGAAGAACAGTGGTGCGTCGAACCTGACCAGCACCAAGCCGGGAATGCGCAGGCCGTCGGGGTGACGTTCGATGTCGTGGTAGCCGGGGCGGTCCGGTGTCCGGACGAGTTCGGTGCGGTAGGGCTGCCAGGCTCGTGCGACCACCGCGACGAAGGAGAGTCCGATCGCGACGAGGATGCCCTGCAGCACGCCGACCAACGCGACCCCGACGAACGCGGCTGCCGCCAGGGCGAATTCGACCGAGCTCATCCGCCACATCCGGACCATGCCGCGGATGTCGATCAACGCGGTGGCGGCGACGATCACGACGGCCGCGAGCGCGGCGTCGGGCAGGTACGCGGTGAGACCCGGAGCGAGCAGCACGAAGAGCAGGACGGCGATCGCGCCGACGACGCCGGCCAATTGTGTCCGGGCGCCGCTCTGTTCGGCGACCGGGGTTCGTGACCCGCTCGCGGAGACGGGAAATCCGCCGAACAGCCCACCCGCCACATTGGCGACTCCGATCGCCTTCATCTCGGTGCTGCCGTCGACGTCTTCTCCGTGTCGGGCGGCGAAGGTCCGCGACAGGACGCCGCTGTCGGCGAACGCGATCAGCGCGATGCCCGCCGCGGGTCCGATCAGGTGCCCGATGTCGTCCCAGCCGATGCCGTCGATGGAAGGCAGCGGCAGGCCTTCGGGCAGGGCGCCGACCATGCCGATGTCGTCGGTGAGTCCGGCGGCGGCCGAGATCGCGATGGCCACCGCGACCGCGACCAGCACTCCCGGCACCGCGGGTAGCCACCAGCGAAAGGCCACGATGACGGCGAGGGTGCCGAGGCCGAGAGCGGCCGCGATGGGATCGATCTCGCTGTCGACGACGGCCTTCCCGATCTCGGCGATCTCGGCGAGAACGCCGGTGGCGTCGACGGAGAACCCGAGCAGTTTGGGAAGTTGTCCGACGACGACGATGAGCGCGATGGCGTTCAGGTAGCCGAGTCGGATGGGCTTGGACAGCAGTTCGGTGACGAACCCGAGCCGAAGGAACCCCCCGACGAGCAGGATGAGCCCGACGAGGACCGCGAGGACTCCCGCGAGAGCCAGCGCACGGTCGGGGTCGTCGACGGCGGCCAGCGGCAGCACCGCGGCCGCGATCAGCGGAGCGAGCGAGGAATCCGGGCCGAGCACAAGGATCCTGGACGGCCCGACCACCGCGTAGGCCAGCAGCGGCACGATGGTGGCGTAGAGCCCGGCATACGCGGGAAGCCCCGCCGCCTCGGCGTAGCCCATGCCGGCGGGGATCAACAACGCGGTCAAGACGAGGCCCGCGGTGACATCGGCTCGCAGCCACGCCCGACGATAGCCGCGGGCCGTCGCGATCCCGGGTAAGGCGCTCACTCGCTGCTTCCACGACATGGTCGGGGGCCTCAGCGTGCTCGGGCGCGAGCGGAGGCGGTCGTCACCGGGACGGCGTGCGCCGTGGGGGAATCCACTACTGGATCGTAGCCATGCTCGGAGTGCTGCGAGGGATCTCGACCTGGACGCGGCCGACAGCTTGCCGAGCGGCCTTTTCGACGAGCAGCGGAACGAAATCTCGGATACGGGCCTCGGCGAACCGCGCATGAATACGGCGAACCAGAAGCTCGATCTCCGCCGGTGATTCCGCGGGGAAACGGGTGATCAGGCGTTCGATCACCTGATCGATCTGTACGAATTCAAGGTCGTCGCGCATTGTCTATCGACCATTCGGCATCAGGCAATTCGGCGGTGAATGGATGCGGGTCCTGTCGAGAAATTCTCCCCGTTCCGATCCGGGTGTCGATGGCCACCAAGCGGTGGTGGTAGTCAGGATGGGGAGATGCTCTTCATTTCCGTGCGCGACTGCTCGCTCGGTGTCGTGGTGCATCATCGGAAAACTATCCGTCCAGCGAAAATCGCTGTGCGGGCGCAGAATCCACAGTGGTGTGGTTGCTCACATTTTACCGGGGTGGTTTCCTTTTTACAAGACGCGGTGTCCGCCGCGGGGTTGTGGGCCCGAATGGCGGCGACGAGGACTTCCCGGTGGACGGGACTGTGCCGGTCGATTGTCCAATTTGCTGGGTGCGGGGGCCGCTCGGCAACTACGGTGCCGCCCATGTCTCGCACTCACCGCATACTCGCGGCCGCCGCACTGGCCGCTGTCCCACTCGCCGCAGCCGCGCCGGCCCCGGCGGCTCCGATCGTGAACAAGGTCGTGGTCATCGGTATCGACGGCACCCTGTGGAGTGAGGTGTCGGCGGCCGAGGCGCCGAACCTCGACCGCTTGGCCGCGCAGGGCACGCTGGCACGGACCTCCATCGCCCCGCACACCACCATGTCGTGCGTCTCGTGGGCGACGGCGCTGACCGGCGTATGGGACAGCAAGCACGGGATCCGGGACAACGGAGCCACCTGCAACGCGGCGGCTTTCGCGCCGTATCCGACGGTGTTCACACAGGTGGAGCGGGAGCGTCCGTCGTTGTCGACGGCTTCCATCGGGACCTGGGACACGATCGGCATGATCGCGCGGACCGGTAGCCCGCAAGCCGACCGGGTGGCGGTCACCCAGATCGATCCCACCGGCGCGGGCGTCTGCGAGACCACCGCGGACTCCAACGCCGCCGCGGCGGTTGTCTCGGCCATCACCGAGGACGGGACCGATCTGCTGTTCACGCACCTCGATCAGGTGGACATCGTCGGGCACACGCTGCGCGGAGTCTGGCCGCAGGCGTATCGCGATGCCATCGGGCGGGTGGACGGCCTGGTCGGGAAGATCACCGCCGCGGTCGACGCGCGGGCGGCCGCGCACGCGAACGAGCGATGGACGATTCTGGTCACCACCGACCACGGACACAAGCCCGACGGTGGACACGGTGGGCAGAGTGCCTACGAGACAGCCAGTTTCGTGATCGCCCGCGGACCGGGGTTCGCCGCGGGCGCGCAGCACAACGGATACACCCTCGCCGACATCACCCCGACCGTGCTGGACCTGCTCGAGGTCTCGGCGCCGGCGAATCTCGACGGCGAGTCGATGCTGAACGGTGGCTCGGGCGACCCTGCGGCACCCGTGCCGAATACGCCGCCGGTGGACGCCGGGATCACCGGTTCGTCGTCGGGTTCGGCGCAGTCGGCGATGGTCGCGAATCCGTTGTGTCTGCTGGGAAGTGGATCGGCGAGCGGTTCCTCCGAGCGATGACGCGGTGACGCCGTCCGGAGATCGGCGTGGCCGAACCGGCTCGCCGACACGGTCACTTCGTTCGCTCAGGGGACCAAACCGCACCCGGTAGCGCCGCGAACCTCCTGTCGTGCCGTCAGATCGTCGGCACGTGGGCCAGTCAGGTTCTGACGCGAGCACTAGGGATGACCTCACATGAGAACACCGCGACCGATACGCAGGTCTGCCCGGTTCCGATGGAGCGCGCTGATGGTCGCGGTGGCGGCCGCCGCCGGTCCGGCGACCCTCGCCGGGCCCGCGGTCGGCGAACCATCGGCAGGCGTTGTCACCGTGCAGGACCTGGGCGACCGTCGACAGGTCGTCTCGGTGTACTCCGCGGCGATGGAGCGGTCCGTCCCGGTCCAGGTCCTCCGGGCGGCGGACCAGGCTCGGCCACGGCCGACGCTGTACCTCCTCAACGGTTCGCAGGGCGGTCCGAACGGAAGCGGCTGGGACGCGCAGACCGAGGTGATCGACTTTCTGCGCACCGAGGACGTCAACGTGGTGACACCGGTCGGCGGGAGCAGTTCGTATTACACCGACTGGATCGCCGACGACCCCGTTCTCGGCCGGAACAAGTGGCAGACCTTCCTCAACGAGGAACTGCCGCCGGTGATCGAGAACTTCTTGGGCGCCGATGACGAGCGAGCGCTCGCCGGGGTGTCCATGAGCGGCACGTCGGTGCTGAATCTCGCCATCGCCAAGCCGGGCTTCTGGCGCAGCGTGGCCTCCTACAGTGGCTGTGCGCAGACGTCGGATCCGGTCGGGCAGGAGTTCGTCCGCGTCACCGTCGAGAACTGGGGCGGCGGACGCAGCGTGGAGAACATGTGGGGTCCGCGCAATGGGCCGTTGTGGCGGGCCAACGATCCCCTGGTCAATGCCGAACGGCTGCGCGGGACCGCCATCTATCTGAGTACCGGTAGCGGTGTGCCCGCCGCGCCGCACGACACTCCCGCCGATCCCCGAGTCCAAGACGGTCGCATTCCGCTGGCGGCGCAGGTGCTTCTCGGTGGCCCGATCGAAGCCGCGGTTCGCTTCTGCACGATCAATCTGGCGAATCGGCTGGGCGAGTTGAATATTCCGGTCACGCTGGACGAGCGCCCGGTCGGCACGCACTCGTGGGGGTACTGGGAAGACGATCTTCGTCGGTCCTGGCCGTTCCTCGCCGCGACGATCGGGCTTGCCCGCTGAGCCGGGAGGTGGAGTTCACCCGCAGCGGATGAGTCGCCTGGGGTCCGCTGTCGCTAACGTCGGCGACAGCCTCGCCGAAAGGACCGCCATGCTGGGATATCTCGTGCCCGTGGACCAGCGGCGATCGCTCGCCGAGCTCACCGATCGGCTGGATCTGTCGGTCGGTGAGGTCGGCGCGAAGCGTTCCGCGTTCTGGATCATGCTGGTGCTCTCGGCGGTGATCGCGATCTCCGGCGTCATCGGGGATTCCACCGCCACGGTGATCGGCGCGATGATCGTCGCGCCGTTGTCGTTGCCGATTCTCGGGGTGGCGCTGGGCGTGGTGACCGGCCGTTCGGCCTTGATCGGGCGCAGCGTGGTGCTGGTGGGCGCCGGCGTCGTCGTTGTCGTCGTCTTGGGTTTTCTCTTCGCCCAGTTGCTGCCGAATCCGGTGCACGTCCTGTCGAACGCTCAGGTCGTCGGACGAACATCGCCGAAACTGGTGGACCTGACCGCGGCGATAGCCACCGGGTTGGTGGCCGCTGTCGCGATCGCCCGGCGCGACGTCGGCGATGTGCTGCCCGGCGTCGCGATCGCGATCTCGCTGGTGCCGCCGCTGGGCGTGGTCGGAGTTTGCCTCGGCTCGCACGCACCCGCCCTGGCCCTGGGTGCGTTCGTGTTGTTCGCGTCCAATGTCGTGGCGATGATCATCACCGCGACGATCGTGTTGCTCGGTGCCGGCTACGCGGCCGACGCGCAGGCCGCCGCGGCGCGACGCGGACGCAGCTTCGCGATACTCGGCGCAGCCCTGGTGCTGGTCGCGATCCCGATGGTGATCAACTCGTTGTCGACATTGTGGGCCGGCCAGATCGCCGAGGCCACCGGCGACTGGCTGCGCGACGAGCCGGGCGCACAGGTGACCGACGTGACGCTGCAGAGCGATACCGCGACGATCTCGGTGCTCGGGCCCGAACAACTGCCACCGGTCGAGGAACTGCAACGCCGCGTCGACGACCTCGTGCCGTGGAATGCGACTGTGGTCATCGTGCACAACGTCGGCGCCAGGGTGCAGCCGAACCGATGACCAGGCCGACAGTCCGTTGCTGTGCTGCGCGAGGAAGCGGCGTTGAGCGCCGGTCGGGGGCGGAGAAAGTGTCCCATTCACCGCTCCTCTCGGCTTTCCCGGCAGTCGGGGTCTGTGCGAGCATTCGGCCATGGCTGGTGGAACCGATAATTGGCCGGTCGTCGACCTGGCCGACCTCCTCGACGTGCTCGATCTCGCCGAGACGGCGCCCGGACGATTCCGGGCCAGGAACGTGACATCGACGCTGCCGACGACGTTGGGCAGTCAGACGTTGGCGCAGGCGGTGGTCGCGGCCGAGCGCACCGTGCCGCAGATGGCGGTGCAGTCGCTGCACGGTGTGTTCCCGCGCGGTGGGTTCGCCGATCGGGAGGTCGACGTGGATGTCGAGGTCATCCAGTCGGGCCGGGCACTGGCCACCGTGCAGGTCGCGTTCCGGCAGGATGGGCGCGAGCACGCCCGGGTACTGGCCATGCTCAGCGTCGACGAGCCCGACTTCCTCGCACACCACGCCGCACTGCCGCCGGAGGTGCCGGGTCCGGACGAGTGCGCCGACCTGCCGTGCGCCCTGCTGCCCTGGGAGGTGCGGACGCCCGGCGGGGCGGACGCGCTGGCGCTCGACCTCGCGGGTCCACCGTCGCTGGATGTGTGGATGCGCTGCGACAAGGCGCCCGACCTGCCCGTGTTCTCCCGGGCGCTATTGGCCCATGGCAGTGAGGGTTTCCTGGGACCGGTCAGCATGCGTCCGTATCCGCAGGCCGAGATCACGCGGCGCGGTGGCCGGGGGACCTCGGCCATGCTCACGCAGACCGTCACCTTCCATCGGCCGTTCACCGTGCACGACTGGTTGCTGTTGCGCTGTGAGAGTCCGTTCGCGGGCGCGGGACGGATGTTCGAGCGGATCCAGATCTTCACGCGCGCAGGAGAATTGGTCGCTTCGGTGGACGCGCAGGGCCTGATGCGCGCACACACGCCCGGCTGAGCGTAGGCGGCGGACGAGCCACGGCGCTGGGCGAACGGCCCGCCCCGGGGCTCGCCTTCCGGTCGACGGGGCTCGAGCCCTGCGGCCGCACGCACTCCGGAGGAGCGGGTGCGGCAGCGCGTTCGGCAACCTCGCACCCGCCCTGGAGCCGTCCGGTTCCGCTAGCTGGTGGGCGGTGTCAGGACACCATCGATCAGGTAGACGGTCGCGTTCGCCGTGCGGACACCACCGCAGACCACTGTTGCCTCGTTGACGCGAAGCTGATCGCCCGATCCCGTCACCGTGACCTCGGATCCCTCGACGGTCGCGTGTGTGCCGACGACGGCTTCGGGTGCCAACCGTCCCGGTACGACGTGGTAGGTGAGAATGCTGGTCAGCATCGCCGAGTCTGTTTTCAGTGTTTCCAGCGTGCCCGGGTCGAGCGCGGCGAACGCGGAGTCCACCGGCGCGAAAACGGTGAATTCGCCACCGTTGAGCGTGTCGACGAGGTTGACCTGGGGATTGACCTGGCCGGACACCGCCGCGGTGAGGGTGGTCAGCAAGGGGTTGTTCGCGGCGGCGGTCGCTACGGGCTCCTGCGACATCGCCTCGATCGAGCCCGGTCCGGTCGGTACCTGCGCCGCGTAATCTGCGCAGCCGGGGCCGACGAGCCCGGTCATCGCCACCTCGCCCTGTGCGGGCATGGCCGTAGCGGACGTGGTCGTCGTGGGTGCGGACGTGGTGTCGCTTGCCTCGTCGGTGTCGGTACACGCTGACCCGGCGATCGCTATCGCCGCCAGTACCGCGATCACTGTTCCGGAGTGCTGTCGAACCTTCATGTCGTGCCTTCCTGTCAGGGGCGATGCCCGTATCGGCCGACGGCGCAGGATCGATTGCTGCGAAGCGGGGTCGGAGCCCGCGCTACCGCTGTGCGTCGTGGACCACGCAATTAAACTTCCTGATGCGTCGATTCTGCATCATTTGACGTGTAGTGTGAAGCCTCACAGGCATCTCGTAGGCAGATATTCTCACCGGCCGACATCGTCACGGGCGTGGCGCGGCCACGGACAAGAATCGGAAGCGAGGAGATGGTCATGGTTCATTTCACTGCTGGGCGCGCACTCGGGTTTCTCGTGAGTGCGGGAACGGCCTCACTGTTCGCCCTGGCCGCCGCACCGACGGCGAATGCCGCGCCGACTGCCATGTGTCCGGCGCCTGGTGCGGCGTCCGTGCAGGCCGGTGCGGCGGACGGGTCCTGCTCCGCGACGAGCGCCGCGGGCGGCGCGGCGGCGGCCTACGGATTCGACGGCGCCGCGTCCGCCGATGCCGCGCCGACGAGCTTGTCGCTGGCCATCGCGCAGAACGGCGGCACCGCGACCTCGAGCTCGACGTTCCTGTCGGGCCCGGCCGCCATCGCCCTGGGGCCGGGTGCGCAGGTGACGACGACCGGGGTGCGGCCCGGGCTGTCCATCGGGATCGCCGGTCCGGGAGCGGAGGTCACCGTCAACGGCGTCACCACCCCCACCTGCACCGGCGGTCCCGCCTTCGCCGGCGACTTCCAGACCCTGCAGGGTTGCGTGTCGCTGCGCTGACACCGGGCGTGCGCCGTCCGGCGGGCCGGAGGGCACCGATCGAAGGAGGTCGGTGCTTCGGGAACGCGGCAGGTCGGCAGCCGTAGATCTCGTCCGATTCGTGGAAAGGCGCGCGGAGGTTGGGAGAAGGTGGTGTGAGGGGTGACTCGGCATCCGGCTACACCGTCGGAACCGTGGCCGCGATGCTGGGCATTCCCGTAGCGACATTGCGCAGCTGGAACCAGCGCTACGGCCTGGGCCCCGCGCACCGCCGCCCGGGCAGTCACCGGTACTACACGGCCGGGGATGTGGCGATGCTGAGCCGAATGGCCGATCTGGTCCGTGCTGGAGCGAGCCCGGCCAAAGCGGCGCAGGCCGCCCGGATCGCGGCGGATTCTGTTCCCACCCTCGGTGATGTGGCGCCGGTGCTGGACGCTGCCGAGCAGCTCCGGGTCGCCGAACTCCTGGGCGTGATCACTGCCCATCTGACCCATTTCGGGGTGGTGGCGACGTGGCGCGAGTTGTGTCGACCTGTCTTCGCGGACATCGTGAGCAGGCAGGATCGTGGCAATGGCTTGATCGATGTAGAGCATGTCGTGTCCTGGGCGGTCACCACGGGTCTGCACCGCGCGGTGCCGGCGGTGCGCGGCGTAGCCGGGCTCGCTCCGGTGCTGCTGGCCTGTGCTCCGGGCGAGGCGCATGTACTGCCCCTGGAAGTTCTGCGAGCGGCGCTGGCGGAGATCGGCGTACCGGCGGTGCTACTCGGCGCGGCGGTACCCGGCGGCGCGCTCGCTGACGCGGTGGCCAAAGCGCAGGATCCCGTGGTGGTGCTGTGGTCCCAAACCGCGCGCACGGCGGCAGCGGCGCCGATCCCCGCCGGAATCGGTGCACCGGCCCAGCTGCTTCTTGCGGGACCTGGATGGCCCGAGGTGCCTGGTGTGCGGTGCCTCGGCTCGCTCGAAGAGGCGGTCGCCCAGGTCAGTCGGTTGGCACGTGGCCGGGACAGGCCGCCGACCATTGAATGATTCATAAACGATGCATCACTCGCCCGTCGTCCTTCGGCCGATGGACGACGGGCGATAGGTCGTCCGGGACGGCAGCGCGAGACCGTCCCGGCGACCAGGTGCTACGCG
>NZ_JBCGFB010000129.1:0-1867 GCF_038752175.1 Nocardia sp. No.11
AGAGCGTGCTCGAGCTGCGCGGCCCGCGCGGCCATCGGCGCGTCCCGGGCGCGCAACGCCAGTGCCGCGCGGCGGTGGGCCAGGGCCAGCCAGCCCTGTCCCGCCAGCCGATAGGCGGCGGTGCGGATCAGCGGATGGACGAAGGTCACCGCGCCATCGATCACCCGGACGACGCCGCGACCGACCAGCCCATCGAGCGCGTCGGCCACCGTCACCGCCGGGACATCCGCGGTCGCCGACAGCAGTTCGAGGTCGGGCGGCGCGCCACACACGGCGGCGGCCTGCGCGACCGACCGGTCGAGCTCGGGCAGCTGGGCCAGTTCGGCCCGGATCGTGCGATCCAGCGCCGCGTAATCGGTCGAGGTCGGATCCGGGTTCTCCCCGCGCAGCGCCCGCTCCAGTTCCCGGTCGGGCAGGTCGGCCAGGAGCGACAGGTACAGCGGATTGCCCTGGGACGCGTCGAGTAGCCGGGCGCGGCGACGGGGATCCTCCCCCGGGAGCAGCCCGTCGACGTCGATGCCGGTGAACGGCGGCACCCGGACATGGACCGAGCGGACCAGCGGCACCCGCAGCAAACGGGTGAGCGACGGCGGGCAGCCGCCGTCGCGAAACGCGAGAAGCAGCCGGAATCCGCCGACCGGGCGATTGCGGATCAGGAAGGCCAGCAGCCGAACCGATTCCGCGTCGGCCCACTGCGCGTCGTCGACGACCAGCAAGGTCTCGACCGTGCCGAGCGCGCGCCGCATCCGCCGGGCGAGCGCCGTGTCGGCGACCACGTCCGCCGCGGACACCTCGGCGTCGGCCGAGGACCACGCCGCCGGTGGAACGACCGCCGCGCCGCGTGCGCGTTCTTCCTCGGCCGGATCGACGTCATCGAGCTGTTCGGCGAGATCGTCGGCGAGGTAGCGCGGTTGGGTGCGGGCGTCCTCGGCACCGGTGACCGAGAACACCCGGCACGGCGCGGCCTGGGCGAAGTGGGCGATCAAGCGGGACTTGCCGATTCCGGCGGGGCCCTCCACCAGCAGCAGCCAGGGGGCGTCGGGGCCGGTGAAGGTCGTGGTCAGGGTAGCCAGTTCGGGGGCTCGGCCGACGAAGGCGCGTTCGATCACCGTCATCACCCTTTCCTGCCCGGTTTGTCCGGGGTGAGCCTAACCCGGGTCACCGACGAGCAAATGCCGTGGTTTCCCGGATGCTCCGCGGGCGGACGTGGGGTTGGGTGGGCGAGGCCGATCACCGCCGAAGGGTCCGCGGTGAGGTTCTTCAGAAAGTAGGTTCGCATGACGTTCACCGGCAAGGGAATGGTTTCGCGGTTCGCGCTCGCACTGCTGGCGGTCACGGCACTCGGTGCCGCGGGCTGCTCGGCCGTGGACAAGGTCACCGAGGTGGCCAAGGACGCGGGCAAGTCCGACACCGCCCGCTCGAAGGTCGGTGACTGCATCAACGTGATCTCGGCGTCGATGATCGACTCCAAGACCGAGCCTGTCCCCTGCTCGGCCGAGACCGCCGTCTACAAGGTCGTGCAGGTGCACGACCAGAAGGTCGAGTGCCACGAGGACTACACCTCCTACGAGGAGACCTTCGGCAGCGGCGGCACCCTCGCGTTCCTGTGTCTCGCCCCGAACTTCAAGGAGGGCAGCTGCTACAACGAGGGCATGATGACCGGCTACAAGTTCGTGCCGTGCACCGCCACCGAGGCCGACTTCAAGGTCGTCTCGCGCATCGACGGTCAGGTCGACGAGCAGCTGTGCGGCGAGGACGCCGACTCGGTCCTGGTGGTCAACGACCCGAAGACCACGTTCTGCCTGGGCAGCGCCAAGGGCTGAGGCCCGCACGACGAGAAGCGGGGGGGGGCCCCGCGGGACGGGGG
>NZ_JBCGFB010000129.1:1942-16327 GCF_038752175.1 Nocardia sp. No.11
GCGGAGTCCGGGCGCTTCTCGTTTGTCCTGGCTATCGGCGCATGAAGATCGGCACTTCGATGTCGTCGTCATCGTCGCCGTCGTCGCCCTGGTCGGGGTTGTTGACGCGGTTCATGGCCTGCTCGGTGACCCGCTGACGCTCCGACTCCCGATACCGCTCGGTGTCGCGGTAGCTCGGGGCGCTGGTCCGCCCGCTCGACACCCCGCTGGTGGCGGGTTCGGTCGCGCGGACCGGAGCCTCGCTGCGCGCCTGGCCGACCTCGCCCGCGCGCCCGGCGCCGATCGGGTTGGACCCGACCCGGGTGCTGTGCGATTCGGGCACCGCCCGCCGGGAGGGGCCGCCACCGTCGAAACCGGCCGCGATGACGGTGACGCGCACCTCGTCGCCCAGCGAATCGTCGATAACCGTACCGAAGATGATGTTGGCCTCGATGTGGGCCGCCTCCTGCACCAGCGAGGCCGCCTCGTTGATCTCGAACAGACCGAGATCGGAGCCGCCGGCGATCGAGAGCAGCACGCCGTGCGCGCCGTCCATCGACGCCTCGAGCAGCGGCGAGTTGATCGCCGTCTCCGCGGCCTTCACCGACCGGCCCTCACCGCGCGCCGAGCCGATGCCCATCAGCGCCGAACCGGCGCCGGACATGACGGACTTGACGTCGGCGAAGTCGACGTTGATCAGACCCGGGGTGGTGATCAGGTCGGTGATGCCCTGGACACCGTTGAGGAGCACCTCGTCGGCGGAGCGGAACGCGTCCATCAGGCTCACCGCCGCGTCGCCCAGCTGCAGCAGCCGGTCGTTCGGAATAACGATGAGGGTGTCGCACGACTCGCGAAGCAGGTTGATCCCCACCTCGGCCTGGTTCCCACGCCGCTTGCCCTCGAAAGAGAACGGCCGGGTCACGACACCTATGGTCAGCGCGCCCAGCTTGCGGGCGATGCTGGCGACGACGGGCGCGCCACCGGTACCGGTGCCACCGCCCTCGCCCGCGGTGACGAAGACCATGTCGGCGCCCTTGAGCACCTCTTCGATCTCGTCCTTGTGGTCTTCGGCGGCCTTGCGGCCGACTTCCGGATCGGCACCGGCACCGAGGCCGCGAGTCAGCTCGCGGCCGACATCGAGTTTGACGTCGGCATCGCTCATCAGCAGGGCTTGGGCGTCGGTATTGACCGCGATGAACTCGACTCCCTTGAGTCCCTGTTCGATCATTCGGTTGACGGCGTTCACGCCGCCGCCGCCGATACCGACGACCTTGATCACTGCAAGGTAGTTGTGCGGGGGCGTCATGGGCTCTCGCCTTCCTTCGATCTTAAACCCTCAACCTCAACCATAGGGTTGGCGTTATGTCAAGTATCCGACTGCTGCGGAACGCTATTCGCAGCCACTGCGATCCCGGCGCAGGCGCGCCGAGACGAGAGCCAGAATCTTGTGCCACAAAGAGTGTCGCTCACTTTACCGTGACCAGATTCGGACTCGACACGTCGAACACGGTCCCCTCACGGGTCAGCAGCGGCAACACGACGGCAGCTTTGCGCTCGCCGTCGCCCGTGCCGCCCCACACTACCTTCCTACCGTCACGTAGGTTCAATGAGACGTCCGAATTCGACCGTGCGACAACCTCACCCACCTGCACCGACAGGGCGGGTGGCAGCGTGACCAGCACGTCCACCGCCGCCCTGGCCGCCGCGGGCCCGGTGAAGGATCCCTCGGTGAGCAGCTTCGGCACCCCGATCGGCGGCGCGGGCTCGATCGCGAATTCGACGCTCTCGGCGTCGATCAGGTGCGCGCCGTCCGGTGATTCGAGGTACAGCACCGGTGTTCGTTCCACCACGCTCACCAGCACGGTGGAGGGGAATTTGCGCTGCACCCGCACCGAACGCACCTTCGGAATCGCGGCCACACGCTGGGCGATCGCGGTGGTATCGATGCGCAACATCGAACGGCCGTCCGGGATTTCGAGCCGCGTGCGGACCTCATCCTCGGAGACCGCGGCCAAGCCGTCGACGCGCACGGTCCGCACCGACAACACCGGGGTGAACCACGCGAGAACGACGAGGACCGTGACCACGAGGACGCCGACCGCCGTCCAGAGCCGGTAGCCGCGCCACCCGCGCGCGGCGGGCATCGGCAATCTCACCGGCCGCCCTGTTGCGGCCGGGCGCGCAAACCGTCGAGGATCTGGCTGCCGAGCATGGTGACATCGCCGGCGCCCATGGTGATCACCACGTCACCGGGCTGCGCGAGCCCGGCGACCTGCTTGCCCACCTTCGACATATCCGGCTGGTAGTGCACGGGGCTCGTCACCGCCTGCGCCACCAGCGCGCCGTTGACACCGGGCAGCGGCTCCTCGCGCGCGCCGTAGACATCGAGCACGACGACCTCGTCGGCCAGGCTCAGCGCGGTGCCGAACTCGGTGGCGAAGGTGGCGGTGCGGCTGTACAGATGCGGCTGGAACACCACGATCACCCGGCCGCGCCGGGTCCGCGCGCCGTCGCGCGCCTCCTGGGCGACCAGCTGGGCCGCGGCCTCGAGCACGGCGCGCACCTCGGTGGGATGGTGGGCGTAGTCGTCGAAGACGCGAACGCCGTTCTCCCGGCCGGTGAACTGGAACCGGCGGTGTACGCCGCCGAACCCCTCCAGCCCCTGCACGATCTCGTCGATATCGGCGCCGGTGGCCCGGGCGGCGAGCAGCGCGGCGAGCGCGTTGAGCGCCATGTGCCTGCCCGGCACCGACAGCCGCACCGTGCGCGGTGTGCTCTCCCCCGCCAGCTCGAATTCGACGATGCCGCCGACATCGCGCGGCTGCCAATCGATCAGGCGCGCGCCGACCGGCACCGGGGACGCCGACAGGTCGCCGGAGCCGTAGCCCAGGACCGCCACGCCGCGCTCGGCCAGGCGCGGGGCGACCCGATGCGCCAGCGCCAGCGAGCCGGGGTCGTCCAGGCACACCACCAGCAGACCGCCGGGGGCGAGCCGGTCGGCGAAGTCGTCGAAGACCTGGATGTAGGCCTCGTCGGTGCCGAAGAAGTCGAGGTGATCGGATTCGATGTTGGTGACCACGGCGACGTCCGGGTCGTACTGCAGCAGTGAGCCGTCGGACTCGTCGGCCTCGGCGACGAAGATGTCCCCGCTGCCGTGATGGGCGTTGGTGCCCGCCTCGTTGAGCTCGCCGCCGACCGCGAACGACGGGTCGGCGCCGCAGTGCTGTAGCGACACGATCAGCATCGAAGTGGTCGAGGTCTTGCCGTGCGTGCCCGAGACCAGCAGCGTCTTGTGCCCGCGCATCAGCGCGGCGAGCACGGTCGGGCGCAGCAGCACCGGGATCTGGCGCCGATTCGCCTCGACCAGTTCGGGATTGGTCTTCGGGATCGCGGCATAGGTGGTGACGACCACCGTCGGGCCGCCGGGCAGCAGGTCGAGCGCGTCGGCGTCGTGGCCGATACGGACCTGCGCGCCGCGTGCCCGCAGCGACAGCACACCGCGGCTCTCACGGGCATCCGAACCGGAGACCGCGCCACCACGGGCCAGCAGGATCCGGGCGATGCCGGACATGCCCGCGCCGCCGATGCCGACCATGTGCACCCGTTCGAGTTCGGGCGGCAGCGCCGTCGCGAGATCCTCGCCGCTCGAGCTGCGTGCACCGCCGATGATCGGGCGGCCCGCGTGCTCCGCTGCCGCCTCCGGCCGCTGACCGCTCATCGGGCGACCTCGGTGACGATCCTGGCCACCGTGTCGGCAGCGTCGCGATGGCCGGCGCCGGCGGCGGCGCGGCTCATCTCGGCGAGTCGAGCGGGGTCGAGCAGCAGCGGAATCACCTCATCGATCACGTATTTCGGGGTCAGGTCGGCATCGGCGACAATTCTGCCACCTCCCTGCGCGACCACGGGCCTGGCGTTGAACTCCTGCTCGCCGTTGCCGTGCGGCAGCGGAACGTAGAAGGCGGGCAGTCCGACCGCCGACACCTCGGCCACGGTCATCGCGCCGGAGCGGCACACCACCGCGTCGGCGGCGGCGTAGGCCAGGTCCATCCGGGACAGGTACGACACGGCGACATACGGCGCGGCCGCGTCGGCGGTGCTCACCTCGACACTGTTCTTCGGGCCGTGCGCGTGCAGCACCGAGATGCCCGCGGCCGCCAGCTGCGGCGCGGCGCCGGAGACGGCCTCGTTGAGGCTGCGCGCGCCCTGCGACCCGCCGAACACCAGCAGCACCGGCCCCTCGGCCGGCAGGCCGAAGTGGGCGCGGGCCTCGGCGCGCAGGGCCGCGCGGTCGAGGCCGGTGATGGAGGCGCGCACCGGGATGCCGACGACCTGGGCGTTGGCCAGGCCCGAATCGGGCACGGCGGCCAGCACCTTCGCGGCGAGCTTGGCGCCGACCTTGTTGGCGATGCCCGCTTTGGCGTTGGCCTCGTGCACCACCACCGGCACGGCCCGCTTGCGGCCGAAAAGGCCACCGCGCGCGGCGAGGTAGGCGGGCAGCGCGACATAGCCGCCGAAGCCGATGATCACGTCGGCCTGCACCGCATCGATGACGGCCCTGGTCGCCTTCACCGAGGCGCGCACCCGCCCGGGCAGACGCAGCAGGTCGGCGGAGGGCTTGCGTGGCAACGGGACCGGCGGGATCAGCTCGAGCGGGTACCCGCGTTCGGGAACGAGCTCGGTCTCCAGTCCGCGTTCGGTGCCCAGCGCGGTCACCCGGATCGAAGCGTCGAGCGCGCGCAGGGCGTCGGCGACGGCGAGCGCGGGTTCGATATGGCCTGCGGTGCCTCCGCCTGCGACGATCACCGACAACCCGGGACGCGGGTGACTCACGTGGATCTACCTCGTTCTCTCTGTGTTCGACTTGCCCGGTTCACGAGGGCCTGCGTGGTCACGCATCGCCACCTCCGGCCCGCCTCTTCACCGGGCGGTGCGGCATCGGATAGGTCGGTTCCCATGCTCGGGTCGACCGTAGCGAACTGGTGCCGCGGCTCTGGGGGGCGCGTCGGCGACGGGGGGCCGGGCTCTCGCGGCGCGCGGCCGGACGAGGCCGCTCGGCCCTGGCTTTCGAGGCGGACCGGCGCGGGGCGTCGGCCTTGAACGGTGTGTACACCTCGGGCACCGGCAGGCGCAGCATCCGGCTCACGCGGCCGTCCTGTCCGGCCTGCAACGCCGAGACCGCCTCCGGTTCGTGCCGGGCGGCACTGGCGATGATGCCGAACATGAACAGCGTGATGGCCAGCGAGGAACCACCGGCCGACACCAGCGGCAGCTGCAGACCGGTCACCGGCAGCAGGCCGACGACGTAGCCGATGTTGATCAGCGCCTGCGCGGTGATCCAGGTGGTGGCGGTGGCGGTGAGCAGCCGCAGGAACGGGTCGACCGACCGCAGCGCGATCCGGATACCGGCGTAGACGAACAGCGCGAACAGCGCCAGCACCAGCATGCAGCCCAGGAAGCCGAGTTCCTCGCCGATGATGGCGAAGATGAAGTCGTTGTGCGAGTTCGGCAGGTAGCTCCACTTCGCGCGGCTCTGGCCGAGGCCGCGGCCCCAGATGCCGCCGTCGGCGAGGGAGTACTTGGCCTGGCGCGCCTGGTAGTTGACGCCCTGCGGGTCGTCACCGGGGTTGAAGAACGCGCGCACCCGGTCGGAGCGATAGCCGGCCGACAGCGCCAGCACCGACGCCGCGACCACACCGGTGACCATGATCCCGACGAACAGCCGCACCGGCAGCCCGCCGAACCACAGCAGCGCCATCAACACGATGCCGAGCGCGATCGTGGTCGACAGGTTCGGTTCCAGCACCACCAGCAGACACACCAGCAGACCGGCGGGCACCAGCGGCACCAGGATGTCCTTGAGCTGGGCGCCACGACGTGGGGCCAGCAGATGCGCGCCCCACACCACCAGCGTCACCTTGACGACCTCGGACGGCTGGATCGACAGCGGGCCGATGTCGAACCAGCGCCGCGCGCCGCCGTGGATGGCGCCGATGCCGGGGATCAGCACCAGCACCAGCGCGAGCACCGAGATGCTGAAGATCGGGAACGACCACTGCCGCAGCAGCCGCAACGGCAGCCGTAGCGCGATATAGAAGGCGATGGCGCCGAGGCCGGCGAACATCGCCTGCTGGATGAACAGCGCGTACGCCGATCCGCCGCCGGCGTAGGCCTCGACGCTCGACGCCGAGAGCACCATGACCAGGCCGAGCACGGTCAGCAGAGTCGCGATGGTGACGATCAGATGGAAGGACGCGAGCGGGCGGGCCAACCACGCGCCGAAGCGCTCCCCCGCCCAACCCGGCTGTGCCGCGTTCCGTCCGCCCCGGCGTCCTACGCGGTTACGCAAGCTGCCTCCTCCGGGCGCTGACGGTTCAGCCGGGCGCGTCTGTGTCATAGTGCCCGCCCGATGTCACCGTCTTCCAGTGCCGTCACCGCGTCCACGAAGCAGCGTCCGCGGTGGGTGTAGTCGTCGTACATGTCCAGGGAGGCGGCCGCGGGCGCGAGCAACACGGTGTCTCCGGCACGGGCCAGACCCGCCGCGGCGCGCACCGCGCGGCCCATGACCGCTTCGGCACGCTGGGATCTCGACGACTCCATGCCTGCATCGTCTCGCGCGTCCAGCTCGATGACCGGGACCTCGGGTGCGTGTCGCGCCAATGCGGCGGCGATCACCGGCGCGTCGGCCCCGAACAGGACCGCGCCGACCAGCCGGTCGCCCACTTCCTCGATGAGGTCGTCGACACTGGCGCCCTTGAGCAGACCGCCCGCCACCCAGACCACGTGCGGGTGCGCCATGATCGCCGCGCGCGCGGCGTGCGGGTTGGTGGCCTTGGAGTCGTCGATGAAGTCGACCCCGCCGAGTTCGCGGACGAACGCGGTGCGGTGCGGGCCCACCTTGTGCTCGGCGAGGCCTTCCTTGACGAACTGCGGGGCCACGTCGATCGCCCTGGTCAGCGCGGAGGCGGCGAGGGCATCGGCGATGCCTGCCGGGCCCTGCGGGCTGATGTCGGAGGTCTCGGCCAGGATCGCGGCCTTGGTGAACGCGCGGTCCAGCAGCTTGCCGTCGACCACGCCGAGCTCGCCGTCGGCGGGCACGCCGATGCGGAAGCCGACGGTGCGACGGGCCTTGGCCTTGCGCGCCAGCGAGCCCGCCACCGGATCGTCGAGGCCGACGACGCCGACCCGGCCGGTCAGCGCGCGCGCCTTGGCGGCGGCGTAGGCGTCGAGGCCGCCGTGCCAATCGAGGTGATCCTCGGCGACATTGAGCACGACACCGGCCTCCGGGCGCACCGACGGCGCCCAGTGCAGCTGGAACGAGGACAGCTCGACCGCGAGGACCTGCGGGCCGGGATTGCGGCGCAGCGCGTCCAGGATCGGCAGACCGATGTTGCCGCAGGCCACGCTGGAGATGCCGGCGGCACGCAGGATCGAGTGCGTCATATTGGTGGTGGTGGTCTTGCCGTTGGTGCCGGTGATGACCAGCCACTTGCGGACCGGGCCGTAGATCCGGGCCTGGTCGACCCACCAGGCGAACTCGACGTCACCCCAGACCGGGATGCCCTCGGTGACGGCGGAGACCAGCACCGGTGAATCCGGTCGCCAGCCCGGGCTGGTGATGACCAGCGCGAACCTGCTCAGATCGGCGGTCTCCAGCTCGACGCTGGTGGCGACCTCGAGACCCAGCTCGGCGGCCTCGGCCAGCGCCTTGGCGCCGCTGTCGGTGACCACCGGATGCGCGCCGATATCGCGCAGCGGTTCGATCAGTGAGCGCCCGGAAACGCCCCAGCCCGCGACGAGCACGTCACGGCCACGCAGGAATTCGAGCATGGGGCCCGGGGAGCGGAGGGCACGGGGAGAGTGTTCGACCATGTTCGTCCTCACCCGACCTGCGAGAGATATTCGCTGTAGAACAGTCCGAGACCCACGGCGGCGGCGATGCCGGCCAGGATCCAGAACCTGATGATCACCGTGGTTTCGGCCCACTTGCTCAATTCGAAGTGGTGATGGAACGGCGCCATCTTGAACAACCGGTTGCGGGTGGTGCGGTAGACCGCCACCTGCAGCACCACCGACGCCGCCTCGGCGACGAACAGCGCGCCGATGACGACCATCAGCAGCTCGGTGCGGGTGGTGACCGACAACCCGGCCAGCATGCCGCCCAGCGCCAGCGAGCCGGTGTCGCCCATGAAGATCTTGGCGGGCGCGGCGTTCCACCACAGGAAGCCGATGCACGCGGCGGCCGCGGCGGCACACACCAGCGCCAGGTCCAGCGGGTCGCGCACGTCGTAGCAGCCGGCCTCGGGGCTGGTCGAGCACGCGTTGCGGTACTGCCAGAAGGTGATGATCACGTACGCGCCGAGCACCAGGCTCATCGAGCCCGCCGCCAGACCGTCCAGGCCGTCGGTCAGGTTGACCGCGTTGGACCAGGCCACCACCAGCAGGCAGACGAAGACGACGAACACGATCGCGCCCATCGACACCGTGGAGATGTCGCGCACATAGGAGATGTGCTTGCTGCCCGGGGTGAGGCCGTTCTGGCCGCGGAACTGCAGCACCAGCACCGCGAACAGGACCGCGGCGCCGATCTGGCCGATGTACTTGCCCGCGGCCGACAGACCGAGGTTGCGCTGCTTGCGCAGCTTGATGAAGTCGTCGAGGAAGCCGACGACGCCGAGCGCGGTGGTCAGCCCGAGCACGAGCAGACCCGAGGCCGTCGGGCCCTCCGCGTCGTAGCCGATGCCGATCAGGTGCGAGCCGAGGTACCCCGCCCACATGCCGATCAGGATGGCGACACCGCCCATGGTCGGGGTACCGCGCTTGGCCTGGTGACTGGCCGGGCCGTCGACCCGGATCTCCTGGCCGAAGCCCTGCCTGGCGAAGACCCGGATCAGCAACGGCGTCAACAGGATCGACACCGCCAGTGCGATCCCCGCCGCGAATAGAATCTGCCTCATCGAGCCGCCTCCGTGCTACCTTCCCCTGCCCTGGTCAGGTGCTCGGCGACGGCCCACAGACCGACCGCCTTCGACGCCTTGACCAGTACCACATCGCCCGCGGCGATCTCGTCGTCGAGCAGCGCGATCGCCGCGTCGATATCGGGCACGAGGATCGACTCCTCGCCCCATGAGCCTTCCATCACCGCGCCCTGGTGCATTCCCCGGGATGGCCGTCCGGTGCCGACCACGATCAACCGGTCGACGTCGAGGCGCACCGCGAGGCGGCCGATCGCGTCGTGTTCGATCACCGAGGTGTCGCCGAGCTCGCCCATCTCGCCGAGCACAGCCCAGCTGCGGCGCGGCTCGTCGCCCGCCTTGGCCAGGGTGACCAGCGCCTTGAGCGCGGCCTTCACCGAGTCGGGGTTGGCGTTGTAGGAATCGTTGATGACGGTGACGCCCTCGGCGGTGGTGCGCACGTCCATCCGGCGCGCCGAGGCCGCGGTGGCGCCGGACAGCGCCTGGGCGACGGTGGCCAGGTCGGCGCCGCATTCCAGCGCGACGGCGGCCGCGGCCAGCGCGTTGCCGACCTGGTGCTCGCCGTGCACGGCCAGCCGCACCGGGACGGACTCCCCGCCCGCGTGCAGGGTGAACCGGGCACGGGCCTGCTCGTCGGTGACCACGTCGGTGGCGCGGATGTCGGCGTCACCGGCCAGGCCGACCCGCACGACCCGGGCCCGGGTCCGCGACGCCATGGCGGCGACGTTCGGATCGTCGGCGTTGAGCACGGCCAGCCCGTCGGCGGGCAGCGCCTCGACCAGCTCGCCCTTGGTCTGGGCGATGGCCTCCCGGCTGCCGAACTCGCCCAGGTGGGCGGTGCCGACATTGAGCACCACGCCGATGCGCGGCGGCGCGATACGCGCCAGCGCGGCGATGTGGCCGGGTCCGCGGGCTGACAGCTCGAGCGCGAGGAACTTGGTGTCCAGGCCGGCGCGCAGCGCGGTCCAGGGGTGCCCGAGTTCGTTGTTGAACGACCCGGGCGGGGCGACGACCGGACCCAGTGGTGCCAGCACGGCGGCCAGCAGGTCCTTGGTCGAGGTCTTGCCGGAGGACCCGGTGACGCCGACGACGGTCAGCCCGGTGCGCTCGGCCAGCCGCTCGGTGCTGGCCCGCGCCAGCGCGGCCAACGCGGCCAGCACGGCGGCGCCGGAGCCGTCGCCGTCGTGGCTCAGCGCCACCGAGGACGCCGGGACCGAGCCGAGGTCCGGCGCGACGACGATCGCGGGCACCCCGACCGGCCGGGCCGCCAGCACGGCCACCGCGCCCGCGGCCACCGCGGCGGCGGCGTAGTCGTGTCCGTCGGAGTTGGCGCCCGGCAGCGCGAGGAACAGATCGCCGGAACCGATTCGGCGCGAATCGAATTCGACCGAACCGGTCACCAGTGCCTGAGGGTCGGGTACGTCGTGCAGCTCGCCGCCGACGACGTCCGCGATCTCCCGCAGTGTCATCTCGATCATGAAACCGTCAAGTCCTCCGAGTCCGTCTGCGGACTGTGTCGTGTCTGCAGGGTTTCCAGCGCCGCCGCGACCACCTCGCGGTCGTCGAAGGGATGCTTGACGCCCTGGATCTCCTGCCCCGCCTCGTGGCCCTTGCCCGCGATGAGCACCACGTCGCCGGAACGCGCCCAGGCGATGGCGGCGGCGATGGCCGCCGCGCGGTCACCGATCTCGCGGATCTCGCCGCGGTCGGTGGCCGGGAGTTCGTGCGCACCGGCCACCACGGCGGCCCTGATGGCCGCCGGGTCCTCGGTGCGGGGATTGTCGTCGGTGACGATCAGCAGGTCGGCGCCGCGTGCGGCGGCCGCGCCCATCAACGGGCGCTTGGCCGCGTCACGGTCGCCGCCGGCGCCGACGACGACGGCCAGCCTGCCCTGCCCGGCCTCGGTGAGGTGGCCGCGCAGGGTGGCCACCACCGATTCGACCGCGGCGGGCTTGTGCGCGTAGTCGACGNCAGGTCGGCGCCGCGTGCGGCGGCCGCGCCCATCAACGGGCGCTTGGCCGCGTCACGGTCGCCGCCGGCGCCGACGACGACGGCCAGCCTGCCCTGCCCGGCCTCGGTGAGGTGGCCGCGCAGGGTGGCCACCACCGATTCGACCGCGGCGGGCTTGTGCGCGTAGTCGACGACGGCGAGGAAGTCCTGGCCACGCTCGACCCGCTGCATGCGGCCGGGGACGTCGACCGTGGCCAGCGCGGGCGCGGCGACGGCCGGATCGACCCCGGCGGCGGCACAGGTCGCGACGGCCAGTAGTGCGTTGGCGACGTTGTAGCGGCCGGGCAGCCGCAGCCGCACGGACAGCTCGCCGTCCGGCCCGGCCGCGGTGAACTCCTGCTCGCCGCCGGTGGCGCGGACGTCACCGGTCACGTGCCAGGTGGCGCCCTCCGATATCGCGCCGGTGGTCGACACCGTGACCGGCGCGGTGAGGTCGCCCGCGAGGCGGGTGCCCCACTCGTCGTCGACGCAGATCACCGCGGTGCGCGCGGCGACCGGCGAATCCGCGTCGAAGAGCTTGCGTTTGGCGGCGAAGTAGTCCTCGAAGTCGGCGTGGAAGTCGAGGTGGTCCTGGGACAGGTTGGTGAAGGCGCCGACGGCGAAGCGCACGCCGTCGACCCGGCCCAGCGCCAGCGCGTGGCTGGAGACCTCCATCACGACCGCCTGCACGCCCTGCTCGACCATCGCCGCGAACATCGCGTGCAGCTGGGGCGCCTCGGGCGTGGTGAGCGCGCTGGGCACCCGCCTGCCGCCGATGCGGGTCTCGATGGTGCCGATCAGCCCGGTGGACAGGCCCGCCGCGGCGAGCCCGGCCTCCACCAGGTACGACGTGGTGGTCTTGCCGGAGGTCCCGGTGATGCCGATGATGCGCAACCGGTCGCTCGGGTGGCCGTAGATCTCGGCCGAAAGCTCGCCGAGCGCGGCGCGCGGCCGCTCGCGCACCAGGACCGGGACGGCGACCTCGCCGATCAGGGCGGCGCCTGCGGCGTCGGTGTACACGGCCACCGCGCCGCGATCGATGGCGTCGGCGGCGAAGCGCGCGCCGTGCGCGTTCGCGCCGGGCAGCGCGGCGAACAGGTCACCGGGGCGCACGGCGTTGGACCGCTGCTCTATGCCGGTGACGGTTACTTCGGTGGTCACCGGGGTCGCCACCGTGGCGCCGGTGAGGTCCAGCAGGGCCCGCAGCGACGTCGACGGCGGCGTGGTGGGCCGGAGCGCGTGCGGGCTGGACTGCGCGGGCACAAGGCTCCTCTCTGAGAGTGATCGAGCGCGTGGGCGAGACGAGCAGTCAGGTTACCGACGCGCGGTGTCGGATGGACAACGCGGGTTGTGCCTAGGCGGAGGAGTTAGAGCCCGGCCTCCAGCACCAGCCGTTTGGGCTCCGGTGACGGCGGCACGCGGTCGCGCTGCAACGCCCAGGAGGCGATGCTGTGGAACAGCGGCGCGGCCGACCCGCCACCGCTGCCGTCGGAGCTGCGGATCGGCGCGTCGAGCATCATGCCGATCACGTAGCGGGGGTTGTCGGCGGGCGCCATCCCGGCGAAGGTGATGTAGAACGACGACGACGAATAGCACCGGCAGGCCGGGTCGACCTTCTGCGCGGTGCCGGTCTTGCCCGCCACCTGGTAGCCCTCGATGGCGGCCGGGGAGCCGGTGCCCATCTGGTAACCCATCGGGTCCTTCTGCACGGTCGCCTGGAAGACGGTGCGCAGGGTGCTCGCGGTCTGCGGGCTCACCACGCGCACGCCGTCGGGCTGCAGTTCCTCGGTGCGGGTGCCGTCGGGGGCGATCCTGGCCTTGACGATGCGCGGTGGGATGCGCAGGCCGTCGTTGGCGATGGCCTGGTACATGCCGGTCATCTGCAGCGTCGTCATCGAAAGACCCTGACCGATGGGCAGGTTCGCGAAGGTGCCGCCGGACCACTGGTCGCGCGCGGGCACCTGGCCCGGGCTCTCGCCGGGCAGGCCGATCCCGGTGCGCTTGCCGAGGCCGAAGCGGTCGACCATGTCGGCGAAGCGGTCCTCGCCCACCCGCTGCGCGAGCATGAGAGTGCCCACGTTGGAGGACTTTCCGAAGACGCCGGTGGTCGTGTACGGCGCGGTGCCGTGCTGCCACGCGTCGTTGACGGTGACCCCCGACATCCGGATCGAGCCGGGCACCTGCAGCACCTCGTCGGGCGTGGTGAGCCCGTACTCGATCGCGGCGGCCGCGGTGACGATCTTGTTCACCGAGCCGGGCTCGAACGGTTCGGCGACCGAGGGATTGCTCATATCGGCCGAGGCCCAATGCTGGGGTCCCAGTGCGGGATTGAAGGTGTTGTCGTTGGCCATCGCCAGCACCTGGCCGGTCTTGGCGTCGAGCACCACCGCCGAGGCCGAGGACGCGCCGGAGAGCTGCTTGGCCTGCTGCACCTGCTGCTGGACGTAGTACTGCATGTCCTCGTCGAGGGTCAGTTCCACGCCGTAGCCGTTCACTGCGGGCTGCTGATCGCGGTAGCTGCCGGGGATCACCGCGCCGTCGGAGCCGCGGTCGTAGGTGCGCGAGCCGTCGGTGCCCGCGAGCACCGAGTCCAGCGCGGACTCCAGGCCGATCTGACCGTGCCCGTCCCAACCGGTCGCGCCGACCACATTGGCCGCCAGTGCGCCACCGGGGTATTCGCGCAAGTCCTGGCGTTCGGCGCCGACCTCGGGGAACTTGGCCTGGATCTCCGAGGCCACCCGCGGATCGACATTGCGGGCCAGATAGGTGAAGGTCTTGTCGCTGCGCAGCTTGTCCAGCAGCTCTTCTTCCTTGGGTGCCGCGGCACCGAGCTTGTCGTGGACGAACTCGGCGATGTCCTTCAGACGCTGTTCGGGATCGGGCGCGCTCGGCTTGGCCTTCTTGGCGTCGGCCAGCTGCTGGCGCACCCGGACCGGCTGGAAGGTCAGCGCTTTCGCGGTGATGGTGAAGGCGAGCTGGTTGCCGTGCCGGTCGGTGATCGGGCCGCGCACGGCGGCCTCGGTCTCCTTGGTGGTGCGCTGGGAGGCGGCCTGCGCCGAGAGCGCGGGCGCGGCCAGGCTCTGGATGTAGAGCAACTGCAGCGCCACCACCGCCAGCGTCGCCAGCAGGGTGACCCGGCCGACGCCGAGGCGCAACCGGATCGGCCGGTCCGGCGAGAGCGACCCCGAACGGCGGGCCCTCGACGAGACCGGCCCGCGTCGCTGTTGCGACGCGGGCCCGCTCTGCCTCATCGACCGCCCTCCGGAGCGACGATCCGCGGTGACTCGCTCGGCGGCCCCGCGACCCGGCCTGGTAGGCCCGCCGCGACACCCGGGGCGGGTGGCGGCGTGTCGGCCGGTGCGGGCGGCTCGCCCTGCTCTCCGGGGATGCTCTGCTCGACGACGGGGGCGCCCTGCTCGACGGGCGCGGCGACGTCGACCCGGTC